>LCOP01000053.1 GCA_000996605.1 Parcubacteria group bacterium GW2011_GWA1_47_8 | reverse complement strand
CTCTTTGAAACCCTTGACCCATTTAAATTACGAAAGGAAATTGACCATCTCGTTGCGGAAATACAGAAGCGCGGAAGATGGCATCTATGATACAATTTCCTCATTACCAGTTAATCGCGCCCGGGGAGCTCTCAGTTAGATTCTTAGGTGAGGCAATGCGAGAAAGGGGTAAGATTGGTAGCTGTGGATAAGTTTTGGAAGGCAAGCTTGTATTTTGGGGTATTTTTAAGCGGCGAGATTTTGAACAGGCTCTAAGATAAATTACTTACTTATTCCTTCGCTGTAATACTGTAATGGGTGAGCAGTGCCTTCACTCCTGCCAGATTTTTTTCCCACTCGACCGTTTCGTGAGTTTTGAGTTCTACCGTGATTGCCGGAATGTTGATTGAGGCGAGCCACCCTTCCGAATCACCGGACGTCTCGTACTGATCAAATGTTTTGATTGCCGCGTACCCGGATGCCTTTGCATACACGTTCATAATATCAAGTGTCTCGGGAAGAATGCCTACTTCGCATTTTGATGCGTATACGGCATTTGCTTGACTGTGCCAAAAGACGACGCTCTTAGGGGTATACGCGACGACGAAGTCGCGGAGAGCCGCCGCTTCCGGTTCAGAAAACGCTTTTGATCCGGCACTGACAACCCTATTTTTCCACATACTCTGTGGTTTCCACTTGCAGTCAAAATTGCGGTTAAGGTCAATATCATGTGCATTGAACCGCCCTGTTTCCGCCAGTTTTTTATCATTGGGTACATCTTTAATCGTAAAGCGACCCTCCTTTCCAATCACGCGGTAGACGCCATCCGGGTTTGCAGAGGGAATTACCGCAACGGTTAGATTTTTAGGAACTACAGTTGGGTTTTCTTTCAAGTAGTCTATGAATCGATACGCCAAGACGACACTGTTCCACTCATAACCACCGTGAATACCGCCGACAAACAAGAGGTGTGTTGCACCATTTCCGTACGTATACGCTTCAATCTCGCGCCCTTCTACCGATTTACCAATAACTTTATGCTCCGTAAGCTGAACAGTCTGCGACTCGAGTGGTGTTACTTTCGGTACAGGCACCTCTTTGTGGAGAAGAATAAAAGCAAAGGTACTTACACAAAACACGGCAACAGCACTGATGATTAAGAGCGCATGTTTCCTGAAGAGAGCCCTCATTACTTAGTGTAGCGTGTGAACATCGCTTTCACTCCCGCTAGATTTTTATTCCATTCAGTATCCTGATGTGTGGTGAGGAGTACACTGATTGCGGGGATGTTTTTCTTTGCGAGCCAGCTTACAATGTCACCAGTTGTCTCGTAGAAATCATAGCTATCATACGCTTTGTACAGGAGTGAGAGCTTTTGTTTCAGGGAGGATGACGTCTTCACAACTCGAAGAGAATACCCCACCAGCAGAACTGTACCATACGACCACTGCCACAGGACTGTTTTTTTCTACATAATTCTTGAACGCTTGGCTTTCCGGTTCAGAAAAAGCGTTTGCCCCGCCGCTTACGGTTGTTTCCATCCAAACACCTTTCGACTGCCACTTGCAATCAAAGTTGCGACTGAGATCTACTTTGTTTGCGTTGAAGCGACCCGAGATTACCACGTCTTTAGATGGTGAGACATCGGCTTCTGTGAATCGATCTGTGGTACCGACAACTTTATTGAGACCGTCAGGATTTAATACGGGGATGACGGTGACCTTGATGTTTGCGGGAATGACCGTAGGATTTGCTTTCAGGTAATCCATGAGCTCGTAGGCGAGGAGGGAAGTATTCCACTCATAACCACCGTGAATACCGCCGACAAACAAGAGTTCCTTCGCGCCAGTGCCATAGTGGTACGCGACAATGTCACGCTTCTCGATAGACGCCCCCAAAACAATTTTCGTTTTATCAACAGGTTTTTCTACTGCTGTCTTTGTGGTGGTGGCAATCACTTCCGGATTCTGTGCTACCGGCACGGCTTCAGGTGACTTTTTGGTAAAAAAGTACACACCCAAAACGATGATAATAATACCCGCCGTAATAAGCACAATGTTTGTTTTTTTCATACTGTTAGAAATAGGAAATTATTAAATTTCCGTATCTTAATTATAACTAAACTGCTAATAGTAATACCTATATTATACTCCCTTCGTGCTAGAAATGTAACGCTCTTATCTCTAGCGGGATTCATACTTATATTTTACTATAAATATAAGTATTGTAGCCATGTGCGAATATGTTTAATATAAGCCCCTGCTGGCCTAGACCATATGAGGGGGGCATATATTCAGGATTGTTTTTGCGTACGTTTTAGGCTGCCTCAAACCGTGCCTTGTTATCGACCATCCATTTCATCTGCTCCTCCTTTCCGTTCTTGGGGTCTTTTATTACATCAGCGTGCGCCTCCATATAATGAGGCATAAGTGCTTTCATCCACTCTTCGAATGTTTCGCCTTCCGCTGTCGTCGAAGAAGAGTATATCATTCGTGTCAAAGCCCGCCATATCCGGCGGTAGGAATTTTTCCCTCGACTAAATTTTTGTCGTCACAAAAATTTGCCTAGGCACCAGCTCACGATTTTGTTTGCTAACAAAATAACGCTCCGCTGTTCGAACCCTACACGCAGGACGCGCAGGTGTCTTGCTCCCCGGAGCTTTCGCTCCGCTCAAGCTCCCAGTATACCACAAGATCAGAATCTTGAATTGGAAGGAGGTTGAGAAAAGGTTAGAAAATACCTTTGCGGTAATGACTTGCAAACATTAGTGTTTTGAGTCCATTGTGTTATGATTATCCTATTATGAAAAAAGAGACAAACATCAACTACGGTTCCTCTCAAAGAAGCACTGTTAAAAAAATTAAGGATAAGTTGCATGATTGGGGCTTTACCCCCACACCAACATCGGCATCACTGCGTTTTTTAAAAAGCACAGTATCAAAAATCATGTTTCATGACAAAAATAAAAATGACACACAATCTGTTCGCGCAGTAAAAACAATTCCAATGTTGGTGTGGGGGTTTACCCTTATTGAACTCCTGATAGTCGTTGCAATTGTTGGAATCTTGAGCTCTGTTGTTGTGATGAACTTGAGCACTGCTCGTGAGAAGGCGCGTGATACTCAGCGAGTAGCCAATGTAAGCCAGATTGCGAACGCTATTGCGATTTATCAGATTGATAGCGGGGGAGTACCTCCTGGCGAAGATGGCGTCGAATATGTGAACGGCAACCCAGAATGGATACCAGGACTTGTGCCAAAATATATGTCTTCTGTCCCATCGGACCCCATTGATGTTGATGAACACAAATTTCACTATTCTCGCCAGGGCAATGATTACGAAGTTATTTCTTTTCTTGAACAGAGCGGTAACGATGCGGCTTGCGGTGACGGTGGCAACTCGTGCCAGTACTATGAGAAGGCAAGTGGAGAGTTTTTGGCTCTTGCAAATCCCGGCGCGAGCGGATGGCGCTTTGCATCTTCCACTGAAGTCGTTGTTGTTTTGCCGCCAAGCCCTCAGACAACACTGACCGCCCCTGCCGGATTTTCGATGTCTTCCGCGCTTCCCGGCACCAATTTATATTCAGGATACTTATCGTTTTCTTGGACAACGCAAAATGATGTCGCAGGATATAGGATATATTTGACGAACACTGCTACAAATGTAACGACTACTCTTAATTTCTCCCCCGCAAATCAAAGTGGTGTAGGCAACTTTGGGTATGCTCAGGGAGTCCAATATTCCGCATATATTGTTTCAGTCGATGCTGACGGAAATATTTCCGCTCCGTCCACCACACTTTATGCAACAACTCTAAAATTAACTAGCCCAACAAATTTCACTGCTTCTGCTACAAGCCCGACCTCTGCCTCATTGGCATGGACTGCTTCAGAGGGAATTATCTATAAATACATGATCACGAGATATACCGGCAGTGTGGGCAATGCCCAGAAAATCGTAGAAGTTCTTGCTCCAGCGACCTCATATATCGATACTACTGTTGAACCAGGCGTAACATATATTTATTGGATTAAAGCTATGAGTTTAGAAAATTACGCTGGTTTCAATGTCGGTGTCCCGGTAACAACACCAGCATCCTAATATTTGGCTCCGCATCTGGGATGAGGTTCGACTGGCGATTATAGATGGGAATAACTAGATTTTGTATGTTAAAATACCACTATGAATAAAATCAATATCTACATTGATGGAAACAATCTCTATCGTTCGGCGAAAGAATTAGGATACGAAATAGATTACAAAAAATTTCGTGGGTGGCTTCGTCAAAAGTACTGTCCTACAAATGTTTACCTCTTTATCGGTCTTGTACCTAGCAGAACCTCTTTTTATGAGCATCTCCAAGAGTGTGGCTTTATACTTGTTTTCAAGCAGACTATTTCAATCGGAGGGACAGTCAAAGGTAACTGTGATGCCGAGCTTGTCCTCAAGACGGTTTCCGATTTTTATACAAAAGCCTTTACTTCCTGCATTTTGGTAATTGGTGATGGTGATTTTGGGTGCTTGGTGGAGTTTTTGCAAAACAGCAAAGCGGTTGATTGCGTCGTCTCTCCCGATGAAAAGAAATGCTCCATCTTGTTAAAAAATAAAAATACAGAGATAACATTTTTGAACGAGCACTATCATAAGTTTTCTACAGAGAGACAAAAAGAAAAAGCCCCCGATGCAGACGTATCTGCATAAGGGTCTCTTCCGTGGTGATATCAGTATTGTGTCATCTTGCGCGCAAAATTGCAAGCAAGATTATGCAGGTTCGATTTCCTGGGTGTGGTAACGAAAAACACCCATATAAATATGGGTGTTTTTACTGGCTCGCCCTCCTTAAGGACTTTCGAACTTTAGACTGGGCGGGGGAGTACAAATATCCTACAGTGGTTTTAGACCAGATGAAAGGATTGCTGGCCAAGTACGAGAACCGGTAGCCCCTGATTCCCCAGCTGTTTGCCCGTCCGAAGCTTTAGCGTAGGCGGGGGACGATTTGCTTAACTTACTTTGAATTACGAAACTCCGCAACCTGACTTTTCCACACCCATGCCAAACAACCGCAGTCAGGTGCGGTCTCTACAAAAGTAAATTTTTCTTCAAA
>LCOP01000052.1 GCA_000996605.1 Parcubacteria group bacterium GW2011_GWA1_47_8 | reverse complement strand
GCCACAAAGACACCGTACCGTGCGGTAAACATTACGACGCATGAGTACCCTGGCTTCCCCACTGATCTGCAAGCACCCATGACGGTGTTCCTGACCCAAGCAGAAGGTGAAAGCAAAGTGTTCGAAACTATTTTTGAAGGGAGGTTGAATTATACCGAGGCTTTGATCGCGATGGGGGCGAATATTACGATGATGGATCCGCATCGTGCGCTCGTGCGCGGAGGGGAGATGCTTCGAGGACGTCGGCTCGAAAGCCCGGACCTGCGCGCAGGACTTGCGTTCATCATTGCGGCGGTAGTTGCAAAAGGCGAGTCAGTTATCCATAATGTGGACAAGACTGTTGATCGCGGGTATGAGCGGGTTGAGGAGCGGTTACGGGGTATCGGGGTCGATATTGAACGGGTGAAGAACGGTGTAAAGGCATAATATTTTCATGGGATTTTTTGTAAGAAAACTTGGTATTGATCTCGGCACGGCAAATACGCTCGTGTATATTCCGGGTAAGGGCATTGTTTTAAACGAGCCGTCGGTCGTCGCTGTGTCTCAACATGATAACCGCGTCGTCGCGGTGGGCGTTGAGGCAAAGCAGATGATCGGGCGCACCCCCGATGACATCATTGCATATCGTCCGATGAAAGACGGCGTGATTGCGAACTATCGTGTCACCGAGGCGATGCTCCGATATTATATAGAAAAAGCGCTCGGCAAGTGGAATGTATGGAAGCCAGAAGTGATGGTGTCCGTGCCCGCCGGTGTCTCGTCGACGGAACGCCGCGCGGTCATTGAAGCGACAATCAAGGCCGGCGCAAAAAATGCGTACATTGTGAAAGAACCGATCCTCGCGGCTATTGGTGCGGGCATTCCCATTTACGAAGCGCGCGGGCACATGGTGGTGGATATCGGCGGCGGTACGACCGACGTCGCGGTGATTTCGCTCGGCGGTATCGTTGCGTCGACTTCGGTCAAGTGCGCGGGCAACAAGATCGACCATGCGATTGCCGACTATATTAAAAAGACATTCAACCTCGCTGTCGGAGATCGCACCGCAGAGGATATCAAAGTACGTATTGGTTCAGCGATTCCCGTTGAAGATGAGCTCCTCCTTACGATCAAGGGGCGTGACTATATCACGGGGCTTCCGCGCACGGCGCAAGTCAGTACCAATGAAATCGTGAAAGCAATCGACAAAGAACTGCGCGAGATTATCCGCGCAATCAATAGTGTACTCCAAGACACCCCTCCCGAGCTTTCTGCGTTGTGGAACGTCGCACGGGGGTGAAGGCGCGACTCGCCGAGGATGCGCTCTACTGTGTGGCAAAAGGGACGGGAATTGCGCTCGAGCACTTGGAGACGTACAAGAAAAGCATTCTCGCCAAAAAATAATTGCGTATTCGCAATTATTTTTTGGCTCAAGTCGCAAAGTCAAAAGTCTTAAAGTCTATAAAGTGGACTAAGCCCGCTTCGACTTTCGACTTTAGGCTTCATAGACTTTATGGACTTAATTTTCGAACACTACAAAAAGACGGGATATCTCCACCACGCGCATGTAATCGAGGGTGCGTATGATGAGGTTGTTCCCGCGCTTACGCTCGCACTCACGCGGCATTTGGGTATCGAAACCAAAGGAAACCCTGATTTGACCGTGGAATACCACGAGTCGCTCGGTATTGACGAAGCGCGCAGTATCAAAGAGGCGCAGACGCGCGCGGGTTTTGGCGGCGCCCGCCTGCCATCGCCTGACGGTTCCACTCGAGCGATAGGCGGTGGCGGGCAGGCGCGAAAAATCTTCATTATCGGTACCGCGTCATTTACCCGCGAAGCGCAGAACGCACTCCTCAAAACTTTCGAAGAACCAACTGCAGGCACACATTTTTTCATTATCATTCCGCGCGCCGATACGCTCCTCGCGACGCTCAAGTCGCGCGTGGCGCTTTTTGACGGACATCGCATGTCCGTCAAAAAGGACGATACGCAAGAGCTTGTCGAGGAGTTTCTAAGTGCTTCTCTTGAAGAGCGTTTTACAATGGCGAAAAAACTTACCGATAAAAAAGCAGGCGAGACCGTTGACCGGGAAAAAATCCACAAAATTCTTGACCACCTCGAGCGTATTCTCTATACGCGTATGGCAGGGAAACGCGAGACAGAGCAAATCTTTCGCGACATCTATCAAGCAAAGACATACCTCATGGACCGCGGCTCGTCTCCCAAAATGCTCCTCGAACAGCTTGCGATAGTGCTTAAACGAACCATAATTCATTATGGTTCGTACTCCGACTTGTTTTTCGCCTAAAAATAATGGTTTCAGAGGCGGGTACCGCGAGATAGTGGATGGGTTCTAAGGAGAACTATGTGCATTAAAGATTGAAACCTGCGGGTATTTTTGCTAAAATGCAAAGCATATATGACATACGATTTTTCGGGATTTAAAAAACGAGCGAAGGAGATTGGCGAGCATTTGAGTAAAGAACTTTCGTCCATTCACACGGGGCGCGCGAGTGTGGCGCTTTTGGACGGCATTATGATTGAGTCGTATGGTTCGCGAATCGCTATTCCGCATGTAGCGACGATTTCGACCGAAGATGCGCGGACACTGCGGATTGTTCCGTGGGATAAGGCGAATAATAAAGAAGTGGAAAAAGCAATCAATGCCGCAAGTTTGGGCATTTCAGTTTCTGTCGATGATGCGGGGATTCGCGTATTTTTTCCCGAGCTCACGACCGAGCGTCGGATAGCATTTACCAAGGTAGTGCGGAACAAAGAGGAAGACGCGCGCGTCGCAGTGAAGGGCGAGCGCGAGAAGGTAAAGAATGATATCGTGGACAAAGAGCGCGAGGGGATTATCAATGAAGACGATAAAGTTCGCGCGCTCGAGGAGCTCCAGAAACTCGTGAATGAAACGAACGATATGATTGAGGCGCTTGGCGACAAAAAAGAGAGGGAGATTATGGGGTAATTAAGGAAGAACAATTGACGTTTAATATTTAACCAAAAAGACCTATTGTCAGTTGTCACATGTCATATGTCTATCCTTTTTTTCATCATCATTCTTTCCGCGCTGGTGCTCGTGCATGAACTCGGGCATTTTATTGCCGCGAAACGCGCGGGAATCCGTGTCGATGAATTCGGTATTGGATTTCCTCCGCGTATCTTTGGTAAAAAATTTGGCGACACCACGTACTCGGTGAATGCGCTTTTTCTCGGCGGTTTTGTGAAGATCTTTGGCGAAGACCCCAACACGGAGTCTTTGGGCGAAGGGAATGCGTCACAAAGTTTTTCGCATAAATCGCGCCTAACGCAGGCGTGGGTTATTAGTGCGGGGGTTATTTTTAACCTCCTGTTTGCATGGGGACTCTTGTCGGCAGGGTTTGCAACAGGGGTGCCGTATTCGATCGATGATTCAGTCTACGGCTCCCGCGTGACCGGGGCACAGCTTATGATTGCAGAGATAATGCCTCGTTCGCCTGCAAAAGAAGCAGGTTTACAGATGGGGGACAAGATTCTCTTGCTTTCCGGCGCGGGGGATATTCTGGAGAATCCACGCATCGCTTCGACGCAGAAATTTATCGCTACGCATAGCGATGTCACGGTTACATATACGCGCGGAGAGGAAGTGAAGACGGCGCTGGTACGCCCTCGTGATGGGGTGACGAAAGAACAACCGGCTATCGGTATTGCAATGACCATGACTGGCACGTTGACGCTCCCTCTTCATGAAGCGATCTACGAGGGCGCGCAAAGTACCATACTCTTTACATGGACGACGGCTGTGGGACTTCTCGATTTTTTGAAAAATATTTTCATCGGACAAGCTAATTTTTCCGAAGTCTCGGGACCGGTGGGTATCGTTGGTATCGTGGGGTCCTCTGCCGAACTTGGGTTTTCGCATGTCCTCCTCTTAATCGCACTCATTTCTATTAACCTCGCCGTCATCAACCTGCTCCCGTTTCCCGCGCTCGATGGAGGCAGGCTATTTTTCATACTCATCGAGGCGATTAAAGGTTCGCCCATCAAGCCCGTGATTGCCAACACCGCAAACGCCATTGGCTTTGTTCTACTCATCTTGCTCATGGTCGTGGTGACGTATCACGATATTGTGAAGATTTGGTAGAAGGTCACGAGCTCTCTCGACACGATAATTCTGCATAGTCAATTCGATTTGGCGTGACTACGTTTTTAAGGTAAGATGGCTTCATATGCGACAAAGTCAACTATTCACAAAAGCACGCAAGGAAGCCCCTGCGGACGAGGCGGCAAAAAACGCGAAACTCCTCATTCGCGCGGGGTTTGTCGACAAACTGCAAGCCGGCGTGTATACATACTTGCCACTCTGTTTGCGCGTGTTGAAAAAAATCGAAAACATCATCCGCGAAGAAATGAACAGAGCGGGAGGGCAGGAGATCTTGATGCCCGCGCTTCAGCCGAAAGAGCTATGGCAGACGACGGGACGCTGGGATGCTATGGACGACCTATACAAGGTGACCGATTCGTCGGGGCGCGAGAACGCGGATCGCGATACGAAGAAATTGTGGTGCCGCTCGTAAAGCAATTTGTTTCTTCGTATCGCGATCTGCCGTTCGCGGTTTATCAGATTCAAAACAAGTTTCGCATGGAGCTTCGTGCAAAGTCGGGAATTTTGCGCGGGCGAGAATTCATTATGAAGGATCTCTACTCGTTTCATCGTGATGAAGCAGATCTGGCGCGATATTATGAAATTATGAAGGATACCTACGCACGGGTGTTTAAGCGCGCGGGGATTGGCGAGAAGACGTACCTCACCTTCGCGTCTGGTGGCAGTTTTGCAAAATATTCACACGAGTTTCAGACGGTAACCCCTGCAGGAGAAGATACGATTTATGTGTGCGATGCGTGCCGTGTGGCAGTGAACAAAGAAATTATCGCAGAACAAAGCACTTGTCCTTCTTGCGGGAACAAGGATTTGCATGCTGAAACCGCGATCGAGGTGGGTAATATTTTTGAGCTCAAGACGCGTTTTTCCGAGCCGTTTAATCTGACTTACAAAGATGAGGAGGGGAAAGAGCAAGCGGTTATTATGGGGTGTTACGGTATTGGACTCGGGCGCGTGCTCGGGACGGTAGTTGAGGTCTTGGGTGACGACAAGGGGCTTGTGTGGCCGCGCGAGATTGCACCCTTTGTGGTGCATCTGGTCGAGATTCCTTCGGCAAACCAAGGTGTACGAACGGCGGCGGAAAGACTGTATCGGGAGCTTGACGCGCAAGGAGTCGAAGTTCTCTGGGACGACCGCGACCTCCGCGCGGGCGAGAAATTCTCCGAGAGCGACCTTTTGGGAATCCCACTCCGCGTGGTAGTCTCCGAGAAGACCATCGCGAGTGGCACATTTGAAGTCAGAGCGCGTTTTCCAAAACCTAACACCTAAAACCTAACACCTAAAACCTGTACTATTATGTTCGAAAAATTCTACCAACTTTTTTCCAATGATATCGGCATTGACCTCGGTACGGCAAATACCTTGGTCTACGTTCGCGACCATGGCATCGTCATCAATGAACCGTCGGTTGTTGCGGTGAATCAAAAAACGGGTACGGTTGTCGCCATCGGCACACAGGCAAAGCAGATGCTCGGTCGCACACCGGGACACATCGTTGCAATTCGTCCGCTTGTTGACGGTGTTATTTCGAATTTCGAGGTTACGGAGGAAATGCTTACGTACCTTATCAATAAATCAAACCGTGTTTCAAAAAAGAGCGTTCGTCCGCGCGTGGTGGTCGGTGTGCCGTCGGGAATCACGAGCGTTGAAATGCGCGCGGTCTATGATGCGGCAAAAAATGCCGGTGCGCGCGAGGTGCATATCATTGAAGAACCGATGGCCGCGGCTATCGGTATCAAGCTCCCCGTCAAGGAACCTGTTGGTAACATGATCATCGATATCGGCGGCGGCACGACTGACATTGCGGTGATCTCTCTGGGGGGAATCGTACGTTCAAAAAATTTGCGCATAGCGGGGGATAAATTAAATTTTGATATTATTAATTATATTCGCGATGAATTTCATGTGCTCATCGGCGAACGCACTGCCGAGGGGGTCAAGATTGCTATCGGTTCTGCAATGAAGGGCGAGGCACCGCTCGAGGCGGTTGTACGTGGCCGCGATCTCATGACGGGGCTTCCCCGCGAGGTGGTGGTGACGGATTCCGATATTCGCGAAGCAATCGCCGCTTCGGTTGCGGGGTTGGTGGACGCGGTAAAAGAAGTGATTGAAACAACGCCGCCAGAAGTCCTTTCCGATGTGATGAGCCGCGGAATCGTGCTGGTCGGCGGTGGAGCGCTTCTCCGCAATCTCGACCAACTTCTCGCGCAGACGCTCCAAGTCCCCGTGTATGTCGCCAACGACCCCCTGACGGCGGTTGCACGCGGGGCGGGAATCGTACTTGAAAACATGGATGAGTTCCGCGATATCCTTATTGAAAATGAAAACGACATACCGCCGCGATGATTTTAAAAAACGTTTTGTCGCTTCCGCCCCACAAAAGCGCGTAGGCGTACTTATCGTACTCTTTGTTCTGGTGATTATCATGCTGTTTGTTCCCTTTGTGCGCGGGGTTATTTCTCGGGGGTTGTACGTGATTGCGCCGCCTTTATGGACGTTTGGGGCGGCGGTGGGGGAATCATGGGATTCGTGGTGGGGACTCATATCGAGCAAGCAAACGCTTATTTCAGAGAACAATACATTGCGCGAGGAACTCTCGCGGATGGAAGTACTCGTGCTTGACCGCAATGCGCTCGCGGAAGAGGTGACGCGCCTTGAAGAGACGCTCGGTCGCCCGGGAAGTGATAATCGCGTGCTCGGGCGCGTGCTCGCAGGTCCGGGGTGGTCGCCTTACGATACTTTCATTATCGACGTCGGAGCGGAGCATGGCATTGCGGTTGCCGATGTGGTTGTGTATGCGGGGGCAGGTACGATTGGTGAGATTGTTGAAGTGTACCCGGAGTCGTCAAAAGTGAAATTGTATTCATCGCCGGGAGAAGAGAATGCGGTGCTCGTTGGAGAGCGTCTGGCGCCGGCAGTAGCACGCGGGCGTGGCATGGGGAACTTCATTGTCGATGTCTCACGCGGAAGCGTAGTTGCCTCCGGCGACCGCGTGGTTCTTGTAAAGGGTAAACTTACACTAGGAATTGTTGGTTTGGTCGAAGAAAAATCTGCGGAGCCGGTCATTCATGTGTATTTTCGTACGCCATTCAACCTCGCAAATGTTCATTCTCTGGAAGTTTTAGTAAAAAAATAATCGATAGTCATACTCTATGATGAAACGCGTAGTATTTGATATACTGTTGTTCGGCTCCGTATTTTTCGTCCCGTGGTGGGGAGTTTTTGCGCTTGCGCTCTACGGCGCTTGGCGATTTTCATTTTATTATGAGATTCTCATCGCGGGATTTTGTCTGGACATTTTGTACGGCGCGACGGGGATGCCGTTCATCTTTGGTTTTGGCGTACTCGGAATGGTCTGCGGTGCGGCGATGCTCCTCGTCTTCGAGCGCGTCAAACAAGAAGTCCGCTCTTAGAGCCTGTTCAATATCTCACCGCAAGGAGAAGAAAAACACGCTTGTCGGCTGAAATCCAAAAATTTCGGCTGTAAATCATTCAGAACTCCTCAAAATATCACCACAGGGAGTACTTCATTTTTCTAAAGAGGAGTACCTCTAAGAAAAATTGGTCGCCCGATAGTTCTCGTCATTCTTCATGATTTTCGCTCGAAATTTTTGGATTTTAAGCTCGACATGAGATTATTGAACAGGCCATTAGTGACCATCATCATTATGTTTAGCAGAAAGAAAAACAAACTTGGTGAACATCATTTCAAACAGCTCGCGCGGGACATCGATCCTGACGAGATTTTTCTTGACGCGAGCAACTTGCCGGAGTTCGACAAGCATCAGTTCGAAGGGCGCATCGAAGCACCTATCGGCAAAAGTGCAATCTGGTCCGTTGTGCTCGTGTTTTTGCTTGTCGAAATCATCTTTATCGGCAAGGTTTTCAGTTTACAGGTCGTGCATGGGGGTGAGCTTCTCGCTAAGAGTGAAAACAACCGTCTCGAACATACGCCAATTTTTGCGACGCGGGGTGTTGTTTATGATAGAAGAGAAACATTATTGGCATGGAATTCGTTCAGCAGTTCAACCCCCGTGTCGCTTTTTGCCACTACGACCACGAAAGAACTTTTGTTTCCTCGCCGATCGTACATCGATCTTCCCGGTTTTAGTCATGTGCTTGGGTATCTAAGCTACCCAAAGATGGACAGCAATGGTTTTTATTATCAAAAATTATTCATCGGGAAAGACGGCATAGAAGAATCCTATAATGACGTACTCGAAGGGGAAAACGGATTACGTATTGTTGAGACTGATGCACTCGGCAAGGTAGCACCGGGGAGCATTATCGAGGAGCCGAAGAACGGCAAAGACTTGACGCTCTCCGTCGACGCGCGCGTGCAGACGAAACTTTTTACGACGATACGAAGTCTTGCGGAAGATCAAAATTATATGGCGGGCGCGGGGGTGATTATGGATGTCAGTAGCGGTGAAATCCTTGCACTCACGAGTTACCCGGAGTTTGACAGCAGTGTACTCTCGGACGGATCGGACCGCAAGCTCATACAAAGCTATCAAACCGACAAGCGTTCGGTGTTCCTTGATCGAACAGTGTCGGGCGTCTATACGCCGGGTTCTATTTTGAAACCCATCATGGCCGCCGCCGCGCTCGCGGAAGGGGTGATCTTGCCGACGAAGGAGATTTTGAGTACGGGTTCCATTTCCATTCAAAATCCCTATGACCCCAATTTGAAGTCAGTATTCAATGATTGGAAGGCGCACGGCCTCGTGGATATGCGCCGTGCCATCGCGGTATCGTCAGACGTGTATTTTTATGAGATCGGAGGAGGTTTTGAAAGTCAGAAGGGCATTGGGATAATCAATATTGAGAAATACGCGCGGATGTTTGGACTCGGCGTTCCTACAGGAATTGATTTGATGGGTGAAAAGAGTGGCACGATCCCGAGCCCTACATGGAAAGCGGCCACCTTGGGCGAGCCGTGGCGATTGGGAGATACATATAACACGGTCATTGGTCAGTACGGATTTCAGGTGACGCCCTTGCAGGCGGCTCGCGCTACCGCAAGCATCGCAAACGATGGGACACTCGTAACCCCGCATCTCGTGAAAGGTTTGCCGCAGGCAGTCAATGTGTTAAAGATTCCAATCGCATCTGAACATTTATCTGTGGCGCGGGAGGGGATGCGTGACGCGGTGCAGTATGGAACAGTCATCGGACTCAATGTTGGGTATGTGACCGTAGGAGGGAAGACGGGTACCGCCGAGCTTGATTCACGGAAAAAATTCATCAACTCATGGGTTGTCGGTTTCTTTCCCTACGAGAAACCACGGTACGCATTTGCTGTTGTGATGGAACGTGGTCCGTACAGCAACGACATCGGCGGTGTGTATGTTATGCGCCAAATGCTCGACTGGATGTGGCAAAATGCTCCGGAGTACTTGCTGTGATATTGAGGGGTGGTATACTATAATAATTACAAACAAAATAAATAATTTTCCCCATGAAAAATATCGCTCAAGCTACCAAGATTTTTACCTTTGCCCTTTTTTTGTTTCTCGGTATAAGCCAAACCGCCTCCGCCTATGGCACCTACCCAACCTCTGTTAAAAACCCCGCAAACTTCCACCCGGGATATTACATGTTAGTGGGGTATAACGCGGGCAAATATGATTTCGATATGATTAAGGATAATCCTGATTTCTTAGGCGTGAAAAAAGTCTACATCTGGAAAAACCTTGAAACGGCAGAAAACATTTACAATTTCTCACAGATTGAACAAGACCTTGCCTATCTGCAATCCATTGGTAAGCGTTTGTGGCTTGAAGTTCAATATACAGAATGGTACGGTGGGGCTAGCGCAAGAGTACCATCCTATATGTGGACAGATTCCAAATATGGGGGCCAAGCTCCATACTACGGAGCCTACCAGAATCCCGCCGGCGGCCCTTGGTATGCAGTAATTTGGAATGCAAACGTGCAAGGCAGGTTTGCAGCGCTTTACTCGGCACTCGGGAAGCGCTTTAACGGCGAGCCGTATATCGAAGGGATCACCCTCGGTGAAACAAGCATGCCGACTGGTCCGAGCTACAGCGCTACGGGGGTAGAAAACGCTTTCAAAGTTAACGCGCTTGCCGCTAAGCGGGCGTTCCCTGACAAAACTATAATCCAGCAAATCAACTATGCCGCATTTGACTTGCAAGCATTCGCCCAATGGCTTGCGGGAAATGGTATTGGAATTGGGAGCCCGGATACTTTACTGATGCCGGAAAAGGGACAGATAAGCAAAGTCTATCCTCTCTACCTTCCGCAGCATGATCTAGTGCCTACAGCTCCTGACGTTCAATGGGGTAACTATGAACATTACAATTCTTTGATTGGCAGGCCAAATACCTCGGCTGAACTACTCGACGGAGGAGTCAAGGCGACTAATCCATGGTATTATTTTTGGGTAAACCGGGAGCCGTATTTTACTAGGGATGCGGTACCTGCAATCCGCGCCTACGGACAGCTCCCCGCCGCCGCACAATTCTACGCAGGCACCGTAGTGCCTCCCCCCACCTCCGGCTACACTGCCCAATACTGGAACATCCCGAACACCACCTCCTCCCCAACATTCCCCGCAACCGTCCCCACCTTGACCCGCACCGACGCCGACATCAACTTTTTCTGGGGAACCAGCACTCCCGCAACCATCATCACCCCCGACCACTTCGCCGCAC
>LCOP01000051.1:3502-7268 GCA_000996605.1 Parcubacteria group bacterium GW2011_GWA1_47_8 | reverse complement strand
AGGGTTGGATAAGAACCTACATAGTCACCCATAGGTTAAACCTATGGTAAGAGTCACCCATAGGTTAAACCTATGGTAAGTGAACCTATGGTAAGTGCTATAATTCATTCATGAATAGAAAATTTTCATTTGCGTTTGGTGAATTTTATCATCTGTACAATCGCGGGACAGACAAACGTATTATATTTATTGACGAAGAGGATCGGGAACGGTTTACCAGCCTCATGTTTCTCTGTAATTCAGACAGAAATATTGTCTACCGAGACATACCCATAGGTTTAACCTATGGGTATGAAAGAGGGGGTACTTTAGTTGATATTTTAGCCTATTGTTTGATGCCAAACCATTTTCACATACTTATTTGTGGTAAAAAAGATGGTGATGCGAGCCTTTTTATGCAAAAACTTTTGACTGCGTATTCGATGTATTTTAATAAAAAATATAAACGTACGGGAGGCTTGTTCGAGGGCACATTTAAAGCGAAACATGTTAATACGGACGAGCATTTAAAGTATCTTTTTGCTTACATACATCTAAATCCAGTAAAAATCATTGATCCAAAATGGAAAGAAAACGGGATCGCTGACCGTGAAGTAGCGAAGCGGTATCTTGCGGAGTATGCTTATTCAAGCTATCTTGACTACCGAGGGATAGTGCGTCCGGAGGGGAAAATCCTTAACCGTGAGGTAGCACCAGAATATTTTACCACCGCAAAAGATTTTAACAATTTTGTGAACGACTGGCTGAACTTTGGCACAGAAGCCGAAAAGTAAAGTTCCCATAGGTTTAACCTAGGGGATTAAAAAAAGTTATCCACAGGGGGTTTTGGGGTTTGGTGGTGGAGTTGATACAATGGGGGGAATTATATGGCTGAAAATAGGGGAATGAATGCTGTAAATAAAAACCAGTCAATCAAAGGAGTTTTTAAATGGATTGGTGTTTTAA
Organism: Parcubacteria group bacterium GW2011_GWA1_47_8; assembly: GCA_000996605.1. Lineage (GTDB taxonomy): Bacteria > Patescibacteriota > Minisyncoccia > Phycocordibacterales > UBA1550 > UBA1550. Next base: position 6,323 of record LCOP01000051.1, on the reverse strand, counting down.
TTTCATCCTTAGTTCTTTACTTTATCTCCCTCTTGTTTCTTTTTTGGTTTTTTGCAAGTTTGAATTTTGGAATTTTTGGGCAAGGACACCCTAGCGGTGGAGTTGGTCTTGCAATCTTTACTATAGTTGTCGGGATTTTAGGTGCTCCCGTGTTCTCACTTCTCATGCCTATAGCTAGATATATTGATAGCTTTGGTGCGAATAGGCAAATGTTTTTAAATCTGATTGCTTGTTTTGTTTGGGCGTTTTTAATGTGGTTTTTTACCCCTGTTTTCGGAATAGGTGGAATTTATGCGGCGTTTTTGTACCTTTTGTTTGCTTTCATTAAATCTCGAATCGCAAAAGCTGTCCATGTTTCAATTCTTGAAACGTGGTATCCAAATTTCTTTAAATTGTGGACAAGAATCACACTGTTCATGGTTTTTGTGGTGATTATTGCCGGAGCGGTATTTTGGATGTTTGATGTCGAATATCCAATAACAAATGTTTGAGATTATTCTAGAGATGATTAAGAATGGTTTGGTAAAGGTTCGAGCTTAATAATTAATAAGAAGTTATCCACAGATTTGCGTGGGGAAATTTGGGGTTTGGTGGTGGAGTTGATACAATGGGGGGAATTATATGGCTGAAAATAGGGGAAATAAAAATGTAAAGGTAGAAGGGGAGCAAAAAAGCGTATGGGGGCTTTTGAAAAAGTTTTTGAAGTGGGGGGTGGTGGTTTTGGTGGTCGTTTTGGCTCTTCTTGTCTGGGTAGGGAACAATACCAAGGAGATAACGAAATGGGTTTATGATCGGCAGGCACAAAGGTATGAGGAGGCGCTTCAAAAACATAATGATGAAATGAGGGCGCGTTATACGGTCGATACGGATGGTGGCAAAACACCCGAAGAAACCATAGAGCTTTTTATCACCGCACTGAAAGCGGGGGATATTGAAAAGGCAAGTAGATATTATGTGTTGGAGAAGCAGTGGGAGGAGCTGGGGCATTTGAAAGAGATGTTTGTAAAATATGGAAACCTAAAAAAGAGCGTTGATTTTTATACTCGAATAAAAGAGGAAGGGGTTAAAAAATGTAATGAGAAAATGGACGGGTGCACTTTTGAATACGTATATACAGAAACCGCAACGACTACTTACAAAGTTACTGGTATGAATCAGGAGATAGTTGTTCCTTCGGGTGAAAAAACAACGGAAGCAATTGATGTCGGACTGAATCATCTAAGTGGCGTTTGGAAAATTGAATTACCATAATTTATGAGATTTCTTGTTGCAATTATTTTATTCGCGTTGCCGGCAGTCTCTTCCGCGTACGAACCGACACAAACCCATGCGGGGTTGACCGAGCAAGTGGTGGAATTTTACAATCTCCAGTTCGATAACAAAATTACTGCTGAGCAAAAAGAACTCATGGTTAAGGGTGCCATGGAGGAGGACGATCCGGTGACACGGGCACTCAATCATTTTTATGATCCAATACGCAATATTGGTATCGAAGGGGGTCGTACGGCGAAAGAGTGGGCGCTTGGCGATTTGGTGACGAACGATTTCGGGTGGAAAGAAGCTCTTGCGGCGTATGCGCGCGGGGATACGGATACTGCATTTGTGGCGCTCGGACATGTCATCCACCTTATTGAGGATATGGGCGTGCCCGACCATACACGGAATGATCAGCATGTGCCGTTTCTTGACGAGAATCTGGGTGGGCATAGTCCGTACGAGGATTGGGCGATGAAAGAAAAAAATCGTCAGACGATGCAGGGTGTTGCGCAAGGTTTTGTGAGCGATGGGGTGTTGCCGAAATTATTTTCACAACCCGGCGAATATTTTGATTTTTTGGCGAAGTATTCAAACAGGAATTTTTTTAGCAGAGATACAATTTTTCGACAAGATATTTACTTAAAACCACAAGTTATTTCTTACGAACAAGATTATGGTTACTGGATTGATGAGATAAGCAAAGAAAAGGCCCCTGTTGTTAAAAGAAAAAAACAAGATGACGGGAATATTACTTTCGCACTTCGTGACAAAAACGACACCTCAATCCTCTCCTCCTACTTCGATCGTCTTTCTCGGCAGATAATTCCAAGCGGAGCGGGGGTTGTTGAGCTCTTTTTTAAGGAAGGGGAGAAAGCGCGCGCCGTGTATCAAGAAGAATTGCGCAAAAAACAAGAAGCGGAAGCACAAGCAGGCGCACTGCTTAACAAAAGGCTCTCTCGCGGCGGCTTCACCGGGGTCTTGTCTTATGTATGGTATGGGACAGGTCATCTGGTGAATAATTATGTTGTTACACCGCTTAGTAACTACATTGTGCGGCCTGTCGGTAATGGACTCGCTCTTACTGGTCGCTGGGTATTTGAAGAACCACCTGTCGCTGTCAATACAGGAAAATTTGTCGCTACGGCAACTACCATCGCCGCAAAAGACGCGGTAGTGACGGGCGGAAAATTCGTCGTACGAAAAGCAGGGGAAGGGCTGACCATAATCCAGCAGACGGTTAGCCGTGCTCTCAGCGCCCCCCTTGACCCGCGCGGGCAAGTGACGGGGCTTGTATCTATGAACAATAACAATGCGTCGCCTTCGACTAACATAGAGAAGAGTAATCCTTTGCAGGAGATTTTTGTGTTTAAGCCGGAGGCGAGTGCCGGGATACCGAAACTTGTATTTGTGGGTTCTTTTACTTCAGTGTCGGGTGGGGGTGGTGGGACGCCGCCGCAGGCGGCGTCCCAAAATCAAGTATTGGGGACGCAAGAAGAAGCGCTACAAACCGAGGAGGAGACTGCGACGACGGAAGAGGTACTTGCGGAGCATGAAGGTGCGACGG
>LCOP01000051.1:0-3488 GCA_000996605.1 Parcubacteria group bacterium GW2011_GWA1_47_8 | reverse complement strand
CTATTGCCGCGCCCGCATTGTCCGCACCCCAGTGCGCTTCCTCGCTCGCGACCGACGGATGCCTCCTCGCGACGACGACCGTGCGGTTTGAGTGGGCTCCTGTTTCGGGGGCATCTTTTTATTCTGTAAGCAAAAACGGCGCCTACGCAACAACGACAGAAACGGCGCACGACATAATCATTCCCGATTTTTCCGACTACACATTTGAGGTCGCGACAGTTAGTGCTGGTGGCGAAACGAGCGCCACCAGCACCAAAACAATTTCCGTCGCATCCATCCCCATCGCTATCAACGAAGTCGCATGGATGGGAACGCTCGCATCGGTGACCGACGAATGGTTTGAGCTGAAAAATAACACCGCGTATACGATCGACCTCAATCAATGGGTGGTCGAAGCGGAGGATGGAACGCCACGAGTCAAACTTTCGGGGGTCATTGCCCCACGCGAATATCTCGTTTTTGAAAGAACGGATGACGGGACGATTGCCGATATTGTCGCGCATGCAGTATACACAGGCGCTCTCGGGAACACCGGCGAGCACCTGACTCTTTCCTATGCATCGACGACACTCGACCAAACTCCTCGCGGTGCATGGTCTGCGGGCTACAATAGTACGACCACAAAGCAAACCATGGAGCGTTATGCTTCAAAAGAACCCGGTGTCGACCCCGCCAATTGGGGAACAAATCTTGCGTTCATTTCAAGCGGCACCGATGCCATCGGAAATCCTACCGACGGCACCCCGGGCGCGCGCAATTCAGTGAGCTACCTCATCAACAAGGGGCAAGACATCACGAGTGATCTTACGCTTACCGTCGGAGAGGGCGCGTACGTCCTTTTTCGGGAAACCACGATACCTGCTTCAACTACGCTTACGTTAGAGCCCGGCGTCACTGTATTGTTTCGCGGGTATGGGTACGGTGGGTACTACGAGGGAAGTTTCTTTATACAAGGAGGGACCATTGACGCGCGGGGAACCGCAGAAAACCCCGTTGTTTTTAGTACTGTTTTTTCCGAACAGGCGGGAGATTTTTGGTTTCAGGATAGTACCGGAACAAGTACGTTTGATCACGTATTGTTTGATAATATCGGTGACATTGGTGTTGACAATGCGCGTGTGGAGATCCGCAACGCTGACTTCATGCATACTGATGGGGGAGTAAATTTGTATAATGGTGCAACCGCTATTGTCGAAAACTCTCGTTTTACAGATTTAACAAATGATGGTTTTGGCGCTTATGATGCTTCGACATTGACTATCGCTTCCACAACCATAAATGGTGTGAGGGGGGACGTGTTAGGTGCTTATGAGAGATCCACGGTGGCGATTACAAATGTTACGATTCGTGATGTTTCGGATGGCGACGGTATTGGTGCGTACGGCGGTTCTCGTATGACTATCGCTTCGACAACGATTGACGGAGTTCTTGACGGCGACGGCGTCGGTCTTTATAGCGGAAGTGTGCTTGCGATGTCGGGGTCGACTATTGATGGTGTGTATGACGGCGACGGTCTTGGAGTTTATGAATCGACACTTACTATCGCAAGTTCGACCATCAAGAATATTTCTGATAATGGCATCGTTCTTTACGACGCAACCTCGACTATTTCACATACCGTGGTTGAAAATATTGGGGAAAACGGAATTGATATATATGGCGGGGTAACGAGTATTACCGATACAACGGTTACGGGAGCTACCAAAGGAGTCGGCATCTTGATTTCTGCGCCATGGGAGCCTGTTGTGGTAACTGGCGGGGAAGTCGCGGACAATTCCGTCGGAGTCAGTATGGATGTCGGGTCTGTGGTCCTCACCGATGTTTCTGTGCATGATAATGGGGAGGATATTATGGTGCAGTAGTTTCCACTTTACATAGGCCTTGCCTATGTATGCTGAGATTTTGAAATAGCTATTGGTAGTGTATAATTTAAAAAAACACCATGTACTGCATTTTTAAATTTACAGCGGGTTTTTTAGGGATAATCTTGCTCGGAATCGTAGGGGTTGCGGTTTCCGAAGCTTTTCGGCTGGGGGATATGAACGCGTTTATCTTGACAATTGACAATATCGCGCGCATACGATAGTCTGGTACACAAAGCCGTAGAAGCAGGCAGTCCTGAGCTCGCCTTAGGAAATAAGCCCTGCGGAGGTCGACTCTAGTCCCGAATTTGTTTGGGGCTGGCTTTACCCCCACACCTTCTTTGCCATTGTTTTTATGTTCTGATCAAACACGTCGCTTGAAGCGGATTTTGGTAAGAATGTCTAAAGTAATGGTGGTATCGTTTTGTAAAAACAGAACGATGGCAAAGAAGGTGGCGGGGGTTTACGGCTCACGCGCTTTGCGCGTGAGCCGCTGAAATGTTTAATAACTAACAACAGACAACATACAACGAATGCGGGCAGGAGAACAAAGCATCCATCGTAAGTTGTATGTAGTGTGTTGTAAGTAAAATTATGGCAATTACAAAAGCAAAAAAGCAAGAAATTCTTGCGTCAATGAAAAAGCGTCTTGCAAGCGCAAAGTCTATTGTGTTTGTGAACTTCAAAGGGCTTACGGTTGCCGAGACAAAAATCCTTCGCAGGCAGCTCTCGGGGGAAAAAGTTGGCTACTTTGTGGCAAAGAAAACATTGGCAAAGCGCACGTTGAACGACCTCAAGGTCACCGGTGAAATGCCGGAGATGCCGGGGGAGCTCGCCATCGCATACAGCGATGACCTTATCGCCCCTGCGCGCGAAACGTATGCTTTTCAAAAGGCATCGCGCGACAAGGGTTCAATCGCTATCGTGGGAGGCATCTTTGAAGGGGTATACAAAAACCAAGCAGAAATGATGGAGATTGCGACGATTCCGTCACTCCATGTCTTGCAGGGTAAGTTTGTAAACCTCATCAATTCACCGATTCAGCGTTTGGTGATTGCAATGGAGGAGATTAGAAAGACGCGGACAATCGCGGAATAAACGCGGAAAATCGTGGAGGGGGAAAAAGACACAAAAAATTTAAACATCAATAAAATTATGACTGAAGAAACAAAAACAACAGAAGGTGTGGTTGAAATACCGGCAAAATTCAAAGACATTATCGCAACGATCGAAAAGATGTCCGTCATCGACCTAAACGAGCTTGTAAAGACGCTCGAGAAACGATTTGGCGTATCGGCTGCGGCGGTAGCCGTCGCGGCACCCGCTGCAGGCGGAGCGGCAGTAGAGGAAAAGGATTCTTTCACGGTTGAACTTACGGACACAGGCGCGACAAAGATTGCCGTGATCAAAGTAGTGAAGGAGGCACTTGCACTCGGACTCAAGGAGGCAAAAGACCTTGTAGACGCGGCACCGTCGGTCCTCAAGGACGGCATGAAGAAGGCGGACGCAGAAGCCCTCAAAGCAAAGGTTGAGGCGGCAGGAGGAAAGGTTACGTTGAAGTAACTTTTACACAAACTACATAGGGTTACCCTATGTATATTGATTGTCACAGAAAAAGCGGGGGCG
>LCOP01000050.1 GCA_000996605.1 Parcubacteria group bacterium GW2011_GWA1_47_8 | reverse complement strand
AATTCAAAGAAATATAGAGATTTTGTAAACATAAGGTGTCTAATTTTTCGCACGCTTGCTTTGTTTTGTATAATCTTATACAATCTTACATATTATACATATAAGATTATGAACAATAAATTCAACAACAGAATACAGAATTTGCCACAAGATATTTACAAAATTATTGATGAAATTGATTTGCTGAAAAGTAAGTGGGTGTCCGGTGCGAAGCTTGATCCGCAAGTACTTGGAAAACTTAAAAAATCCGTGCTCGTCACTTCAACCGGTGCGTCCACAAGAATCGAGGGGTCGGAACTTTCCGATGAAGACGTTGAACGAGTGATGCGCGGACTTTCAATTCAAAAATTTAAAAATCGTGACAAACAAGAAGTTCAAGGATATTTTGAAATTCTCACTAATGTTTTCGAAGCGTTCAAATCAATCCCTTTTTCCGAAAGCACGATTAAGTTTTTTCACAGAGAATTATTGAAATACGCAGAAAAAGATACTGCTCATCGAGGGAATTATAAATCAACGGACAACAAGGTGGCGATGGTCAATTCTGACGGCGAGCCGACGCAAATATTATTTGATACAACCTCAGCATATCTTACACCAAAAGAAATGCAAGAATTAGTCGAATGGACACAAAATGCTTTTTTGGAAAAGAAATTCCATCCGCTCGTAATTATTGGAAATTTTATTGTTGAATTTCTACTTATTCATCCTTTTGCTGATGGCAATGGGCGCCTTTCGCGCGTTTTATCAAACCTGCTTTTGTTGCAACACGGATATGAATATATGCCGTATATTTCGCAAGAAAAATTGATTGAGGATAATAAACCTGAATATTATGTCGCTTTGAGACAAAGCCAAAAAACATTCCGAACGGATACGGAAAACATTATTCCGTGGCTTTCCTTTTTCTTTAAAATTATTCTTGAACAATCTAAACGCGCCATTCAACTACTTTCTAAAGAAGAGGTTGAAAAACTATTATCTTCGCAACAGCAAGTTGTTTGGGATTTTATCTCAAAAGCAGGCGTTGAAATTACACCATTGGAAATATTTAAGAACACAAACATTCCTCGCCCAACAATCAATCAAGCTCTCGTTAAACTTTTGAGATTGAAATGGATTGAAAAGATTGGACTTGGTAGGGCGACGAGATACAAGAGGAGATAAACAATATGTATGACGAATCAAGAAAAAATCACGCTTCATTCTTCTCTTTTTCGCGGGCGAACGGATGCCTATCCTCGCAGGTGGGAGAAAAATTGCAAAAGTGGGTGGGCTCCCGCATATTCTTTTGATTGGAATGAATTTAATACTCACAGAGCAAAAGGCGGTACGATTAAAGATTTTGAACATAAAACACTATCTCCGCTTACTGATGAAATTTTGTTAAATCATCTACTTGGAAAAGAAATTGTCGGTGTTTATCCAATACTTTCAGATAATACATCACATTTTATTGCCGCAGATTTTGACGAGAAAGAGTGGGAAGCCGATAGTGTAAAATTTATCGATGAATGCGTAAAAGTCGGACTTAGTGCTTACGCCGAAATCTCAAGATCGGGTAACGGATGTCATGTTTGGATATTTTTCGGCGGTAAATATCCGTGCTGGAAATCCAGAGCGATTATTTTGGAAATCATACGAAAAATATTTAACTATTCCGAATTCTCCAAAGAGATAAGTTTTGACAGATTGTTCCCAAATCAAGATACGATAACGGACGGCGGTTTTGGGAATCTCATAGCTCTGCCCCTGCAAGGCGATCGCGTGCCATTGGGTTTTTCCATATTCTGTGATTTTAAAACTTTTACCCCGTTTAAAAATCAATGGGAATTTTTGAAAACTATTCGCAAAAATTCAAATGATGAATTGGATTGCGCATATACTGCTTTATTTGGAGATAAATATCTCGAAATTAAAAGAGGACAATCAAGTATCAGTAATTTTCGTATTCGCATTAAAATTGACGGATCGTTACATCTCGGAAAATCGGAACTTCCAGCCGCAGTTGTTGAATTTATTAAAGACCAACTTAATGTTTTCAACAAAGAATACGCAACCAAAAAGCGACTTGGCAAATCAGTATTTGGTACGGAAAAGTATTTTAATTTGATTCAAGATACTGGTGGTGATATCTTGCTCCCAAGAGGATTTCTCAGCAAACTGGAAACATTCTTAAAAGAAAAGGAATTACCCTATGAAATTATTGAAGGATATAAAAAACTTGAGCCGGTACAATTTAAGTCGGTGATTTCATTACGTGAAGAACAAGAGGATTTACTTGAGGAAATATGCGAGTACACAAACGGCATTATTGTCGCTCCGCCCGGAAGTGGCAAGACGATTATCGCGCTTGAACTTGTCGCTCGACTTGGTGTTCCAGCGCTAATTCTCGTAAATCGTAATCAACTTTTATCACAGTGGGTTGAGCGTATCCAACAATTTCTCGGTATTCCTAAAATCCAGATCGGAGTTGTTTCTGGAACAAAGAAAAAAGTCGGAAAGCAAATTACTGTCGCAACGCTTCAAAGTCTTGCAAAATATAAAAACTTGAAAGAGATCACCGACTCTTTTGGCGTTATCATTGTTGACGAATGTCATCATGTTCCCGCTAAAACATATCGCGAACTTATTCGTTCATTTAAAAGCAAGTATTTCTTTGGGCTTACTGCTACCCATGAACGCAAATACGGAATGGAAAAAATCACAGAATTGATTATCGGGCCGGTTATTGCTGAAATGACTGCTATGGATGCTGACAAAGAAAGCAAAAAATCATTTGAGGTCAGTATTTTTCCGACACAATTATTTATTCCTTTTCGTTATACAACAGACCATTACGAAACTTTGGCTAAAACAATTTGTTATGATTCCGCTAGAAACGAACAAGTTGTAAAAGCGATTTTGGAGGAAACAAAACTCGCACGAAAAGTGCTGGTTCTCACGGAACGCAAAGAACATATCGAAATGCTAAAATTATATCTTGGCGGAGATACAGAAGTCATTGCTATTTCTGGCGATGATTCGGCGAGATCGAGAAAAATAAAAATTGAACAAATTCATGCCGGAAATTTCCAAGTAATTTTAACGACTGGGCAATTGCTTGGTGAGGGTTTTGACTTGCATGGCGTGAGTAGCGTTGTTTTGGCGTTTCCGTTTTCTTTCGAGGGAAAAATTACGCAGTATGTTGGGAGGCTTCGCGGAGAGGGAGTAAAACATATTCTTGATTTTCGCGATGAAAAGGTTGAGTTTTTGGAGAGGCAATTTAAACAACGAAATAGATTTTATAAAAAATTACAAAACAAAATACTTTTATGAAAACCATATTAAAAAAGTATTTTGGATACGAAAAATTTAGACCGCTTCAAAAAGAAATTATTGAGCGAGTGTTGCTTGGTAAAGACTGTGTGGTTTTGATGCCTACAGGTGGAGGAAAATCTCTTTGTTTCCAACTCCCGGCGCTCATGTTGGACAGTACAACGATTGTCGTTTCACCTCTTATCTCTTTGATGAAAGACCAAGTCGATACCCTCCGCGCCAATGGAATTTCGGCTAATTTTATCAACAGCGCTTTGTCGCAGTTTGAAATTGCCGATACCATGAGAAGGGTTGGAGCGGGAGAAATAAAAATTTTATATATCGCTCCGGAACGGTTTGCCGTGCCTGGTTTTGAAAATTTTTTACACAACTTGAAAATAAGTTTGATTGCCATTGACGAGGCGCACTGTATTTCCGAATGGGGACATGATTTTCGTCCGGACTATAGAAATTTGAAATTATTGCGAAATAAATTTCCAAATATTCCTATGATTGCGCTAACAGCTACTGCTACTCCAAAAGTGCGGGAAGACATTGTTAAACAGCTTTGATGAAAGCATTAGTGTTTATTGTTTTTCGCGCAATGATACGGAGAAGTTGGTGGAAAATTTAAACAAATACGGATTTAAGGCGGCTGCATATCACGCCGGATTGGATGCAAACCAAAGAAGAGAAAATCAAGAAAAATTTATCCGAGACGAAATCAATATTATGGTTGCCACTATTGCCTTTGGTATGGGAATAGATAAGCCAGATGTGCGCTTGGTGATTCATCATAGTTTGCCGAAATCCATAGAAGGATACTATCAGGAAACCGGTCGAGCCGGTCGCGATGGCTTGCCGGCGAGGTGTGTTTTATTTTTCTCGTATGCTGATAAATTTAAACATGACTATTTTATACGTAACATGGCGGACGAAACAGAACGGCAAAAGTCGCAAGAGAAATTGGATGAGGTTTTGAGATACGGTAACCTCAACGGGTGTCGCCGCCGGTTTTTACTTCATTATTTTAACGAAGCTTATGATCAAAATAATTGTGGAAATTGCGACGGATGTGTTGCGCAAGCTCCGCTCGAAGCATACAAGGCAAGCTTTAATATTCCTAAAACAAGAGATGTGTTTCCTTTGTCCAAAAACAATGCTTATGACAGCACGCTGTTTGAAGAGTTGAGAAAGCTCAGAATGCAAGAAGCGCAAAGATTAAATGTTCCGCCGTATATGATTTTTGGAAACAAAGCGCTTCATGAAATGGCCACTTGTTTTCCGCAAACAACAGCTGCCTTTTTAGAAATTAACGGCGTAGGCAACAGAAAACTTTTACAATTCGGAAAATTATTTATGTCTGCTATCCGATGTTATATAGAAACATACAAAATTCAAGAAAATACTGGTGTTGAAAGTTATGACATGAAAAGGGTGTATTTAGTTGCGAATATACGCATTAAGCACCCTAATGCCTACAAGGGTTGGACAAAGGACGAAGATGAAAAACTTAAAAAATTAAGAGCTGAAGGAAAAAGCATTACGGAGCTTGCTGATTTTTTTGAAAGAGAAAAAGGAGCAATAACTTCGCGTTTAAAAAAGCTATTAGCTGAATAAAATAAAAACAGCGACCGAAAAGTCGTTGTTTTTATTTACAATTTTTTAGGCAGTCGGGTCACAGCTTTGTCACTACCACTCGGGTCTGCACGATAAAAAATTGTCCTGGCGGAGGAGGTGAGATTCGAACTCACGATGCCTTGCGGCATGGCGGTTTTCAAGACCGCTGGAATAAACCACTATCCGACTCCTCCAAACACTTTGTTTACTTGCCCATCCTACCAAAATCGGGTGGAAATGCAATGTGTTTGCGAATTTTCGTGCACGGTGTATGCTCTTCAATATGCGTGCAAATATCGTACATCCGGGAGCGGACGAGCTTACCTATGAGATTCGCGAGATTGTCGAGGTCGCGCGCAAGATAGAGGTGCTCGGCACGGCAATCTCATGGGAAAATATTGGCGACCCTGTGGCAAAAGGTGAAGCTATTTCGCCGTGGATCAAGGATGTTATCGCGGAAACCATTGCGCATGACGACAAAGCATTTGCTTACTCGCCGACCAAGGGGCTTCTTGAAACGCGCGAGTTTTTGGCAAAGATCCGCAATGCCGAGGGGGGTGCAGAGATTACTGCCGAGGACATTTTGTTTTTCAACGGTCTCGGCGATGCAATCTCAAAAGTTTACACGTACCTTCACCCCTCTGCGCGGGTAATTGGTCCCAACCCCGCATACTCGACGCATTCGTCTGCCGAGGGTGCGCATGCTGGGTCGCCACACCTTACGTACAACTTGAATCCACACCGCAACTGGTTGCCCGACCTCGAGGATTTGCGCAACAAGGTAAAATACAATCCGCACATCGCGGGAATCCTCATCATCAACCCCGATAATCCGACGGGTATGGTGTATCCCGAAAAGATTCTTCGCGAGATTGTCGCGATCGCGCGCGAGTTTGATTTGTTCATTATTTCCGACGAGATTTACGCCAACATTGTGTACGGCGAAGAGAAGTTCGCGCCACTCTCCAAAGTTTTGGGCGACGTACCCGGTATTGCAATGCGAGGGCTTTCGAAGGAGATTCCGTGGCCGGGGGGCAGGTGCGGGTGGATTGAGTTTTATAATAAGACGAAGGACTCCGCGTTTGCGCGGTATGCGAAAACGCTTGTTGATGCAAAGATGCTCGAAGTGTGCTCGACGACACTTCCGCAAAAAGTGCTTCCCAAAATCTTTTCCGATCCGCGATACCGTGCGCATCTCGCCGAGCGAATAGGGGTGTACAAAAAGCGTGCGGATACGGCGTACGAAATTTTTCGCGGGGTGAGGGGCGTCGTCGCGCCAAAGCCGTCAGGGGCATTTTATCTCTCCGTCGTCTTTGATGATGGTGTTTTGAGTGATGAACAATCCTTGCGAATTGAAAATCCAAAAGTAAAACATTTTATCGAGGGCGCGCTTGATGGTTTGGCGCCAGACAAACGATTTGTGTATTACCTCATGGCGGCTACGGGAATCTGCGTGGTGCCACTTTCCGGTTTCAATTCCGATTTGCAAGGTTTTCGCATCACCCTCCTCGAGCCTGACGCGGCGAAATTCAAGAAAACGCTTGAGACAATCGCCAGTGCAATCAAAACATATCTGGCGGCGTAAGCTTCTTTCGTGGGGAATCTGCCGCTATAGGCCAAAATAAACTGTTACCGTAATCCTCCTAGATCCTCAGTCACTTTTAATAGGTTTTTAATACATTTGGCTTCCATATTTCCTCTGCA
>LCOP01000049.1 GCA_000996605.1 Parcubacteria group bacterium GW2011_GWA1_47_8 | reverse complement strand
ATTTCCTTTTTTAAGAAAAAAACCGGTTATGGTGTTATGATAAACACAAGCTTTAATGTGAGAAATGAGCCGATTGTTTGTACGCCGGAAGACGCATACCTGTGTTTCATGTCGACTGAAATGGATTACTTGATCATCGGAAATATTCTTTTTGATAAAAAAGATCAGCCAAAGTTTGCGCAAGGAACATTCAAACTCAAATTCAATGAACTGGATTAAAAACAACAAAGCGAACATCGCTCTTTCAATGGTAAGCGTAATTATAACGCTTGTTGCCGTTGATACAACTCTTTATTTTTCTCGCTATAAATATGTGATCAGTAAACAGCTCTACCCTCGTTCGTATTTCGCAAAAGATATTGAGATTGGACATGATATTGCCCCAAATGCCGCAACGACAACTCATTTTTTTGAAGATTCTTCATATCCTGTTTGGTCGAATAATCTCGGTTGTTTTGATACTGATTATGCCGGTGAAACTCCTTATCTCTATATGGCTGGCGATAGTTTGACGTGGGGGTTCAGTCCTTTTGAAGAAATGTGGGGGACGAGAGTGCAGGCGCTTCTTGGAATACGAACAGTCAAATGTGGAGTAACGGGAGGTTATGGCACAAAACAGGAGTTTATAAAAACATCACGAAACCTTGCGCGCCTGCCGGCGCCGGAACTTATCATTGTGGAACATTTTTCGGGCAATGACATTGACGAGGACGCTAATTTCCCCATCAATACGGTGTACAATGGATATCTGGTTCCAAATCTCGCCAAGGGCGGCGTGACGGAAGAACAGGCACAAGAAAAATATGCTCGTTTCGACGCAATGTGCACGACAGAACCTCCTGCTTACCCGACCATACAAAGAGTCAGGTGCTTCCTCTCTAATCATTCAGTCCTCTATAATTTTGTAAAAAAAGATATCCGCAGAGCGATACTCTCCATCTTTCCGCAATCAATACTTGAAAAAATGGATTTGATTGCGCACGAAAAAAGGGTTGTTGTTGCGAGCTCCAACACGGATTACGAAAAACACCTCGGTAATATTTTAGAGTTCAAGAAATTGGCGAAAGAAAAGAAGGCAAAGCTCTTGTTCGTGCTTGTGCCCGGCGAAGATGAAAGATTACTGCCCTTCCTTAAGAAGGAGGGAATATCGTATCTTGATCTCGGACCGCTTTTTGAAAAATACTCAAAGGTAAAACCTCTTCATTGGAAGATTAATGGTCATTGGAATATTGCTGGTCAGAACCTTGCGGGGTTCGCGGTTGCAAAATTCATTATCGAGAATGACCTTGTCGATGTTGCCCGTAAGGAAGACGTGCTCAAAAAGATCAACACCGATATGGAGAAAGAGTTTGTGGAATGATCGTTATAAAAGGATGTTCGCGATATAGCGGAGGGTTTTATAGGTCACTTATAATTTTCTTTGAACCATTTGTAGGTTGATGCGATACCGTCGTCAAGAGGAGTTGAGTGTTTCCATCCAAGTGTGTGAAGCTTGCTGACATTGAGAAGTTTCCTCGGTGTCCCGTCGGGCTTTGTTGCGTCCCACGCAATTTTCCCTTTGAAGCCGACAACCTTTTTGATCATCAGTGCGAGTGCCTTGATTGAAACGTCTTTTCCGGTGCCAATATTTACAATATCAGATTTACTGTAGGTGTTCATAAGAAAAACACAAGCATCGGCGATGTCGTCGGTATGGAGAAATTCCCGCTTTGCTTTTCCCGTTCCAAAGACAACTACTTCTTCCCTCCTTTCGTTTTTTGCTTCGTGAAATCTTCTCATGAGGGCGGGGAGAACATGAGCTTTTTCTGTATCGAAGTTGTCATTCGGACCATAAAGGTTCGTCGGCATGACAGAAATGAAATTCGTGCCGTATTGCTTGTTGTAAGACTGGCACATAGTGATTCCCGCAATCTTTGCGACGGCATATGCCTCATTCGTCGGTTCAAGCTTTCCATCCATGAGATATTCTTCCTTTATGGGTTGGAGTGCGAGTCGTGGATAAATACAAGAACTTCCCAAAAAGAGCAATTTTTTTGTTTTGTGCATGTATGCGTTATGAATGATGTTTGTTTGGATAGCGAGGTTTTCATAAATAAATTCAGCAGGGAAGGTTTTGTTTGCCATAATCCCGCCTACTTTTGCCGCGGCGAGAAATACATACTCAGGGCGCTCTTGTTCAAAAAACTTTGCAACGGCATGTTGGTCGGTAAGATCGAGTTCCTGTCGTGTTCTGAGGACAAGGTTATTGAAGCCACCTCTTTGGAGTGCACAAACAATCGCCGACCCTACAAGCCCGCGGTGTCCCGCAACATAAATTTTAGAATTTTTGTTCATTTTTTAAATCCGCTTCAGTCATCAATTTTACCAGCTCCTTGAATCTTGTTTTTGGTTCCCATCCAAACGCTTTTTTCGCTTTTGAATAATCCCCTAAGAGGATGTCGACCTCTGCGGGCCTGAAATATTTCGGGTCAATTTCTACGATTGTCTTTCCGGTTTTTTTATCGACCCCTTTTTCGCCTACACCGGTTCCTTGCCAAACAATATCAAACCCTAAGTGCTTACCTGTTTCTTCCACGAACTCGCGTACGCTGTGTGCTTCATTTGTCGCGAGGACAAAATCATCCGGTTCGTCATGTTGAAGCATGAGCCACATGCCGTAGACAAAATCTTTCGCATAACCCCAATCTCGTTTTGCATCGAGGTTTCCGAGATAGAGCCGTTCATCTTTTCCAAGTTTGATGCGCGCAAGCCCGCGGGTGATCTTTCGTGTTACAAAAGTCTCGCCACGTCGGGGTGACTCGTGATTAAAAAGGATGCCGTTTGCGGCGAACATGCCGTAGGACTCACGATAGTTCTTTGTTATCCAGTACGCATATACTTTTGCGACGCCGTAGGGAGAGCGGGGGTAGAAAGGGGTTGTTTCCTTGAGAGGGATCTCAAGTGCTTTCCCGAACATTTCGCTTGATGATGCTTGATAAAACTTTGTTTTAATACCGGCATCCCGTATGGCATCAAGAATACGAAGTGTCCCAATTCCGGTAACGTCGCCCGTATATTCGGGCATATCAAAACTTACACGGACATGGCTTTGTGCGCCGAGATGATAAATTTCATCCGGAAGTACTTTTTCGAGAATACGATTCAAATTACTTCCGTCGGAAAGGTCGCCATAATGTAAATGCAGTTTGCCGTTTGCGGAATGCTCGTCTTGATATATGTGGTCAATACGAGAGGTGTTAAACGTGCTTGAACGCCGTATGATCCCATGCACCTCGTACCCTTTCTCAAGGAGGAGCTCGGCGAGATAGGAGCCGTCTTGGCCGGTAATGCCAGTGATAAGTGCTTTTTTCATGTCGTGGATCGATTAATCTACATCGTAGCGTAAAGAAGGAAGAGGAGCAAGGATTTGTTCTTTTCAGAAGTGCTTTAACTTAGGTTGGGTTTTATGCTATAGTTTTGAGTATCATGAATCCTGTTAGAGACACAAGTGTTATGGTTGTGGTATTAACAGGACGCGTTATAATGTTTAATAATTAGCAGCTAGATATAATTTAGGCACGGAGATTTTATCTCCTGTCTCTAACGGGATGAACACTTCAAAAATGTTGGCGCAGGGGGTTATGTTTCTGACGTTTGCCATTGTGCCGTTTATCGCGTTCATTGTTCTTGGCCAGACAACATTCTTCCCCTATATCGTTGGGAAAAATTTTGCGTTTCGTATCGTGGTCGAGATTATGTTTGCCGGGTGGGTTGTGCTCGCGGCTATTGACCCCGCGTATCGTCCTAAGAAAAGTTATCTCCTCGGCGCTCTCGCCGCGTTCGTCGGCATCATCACGCTTGCCGCAATTTTCGGTGAGAACCCGACAAAAAGTTTTTGGTCGAATTTCGAGCGTATGGAGGGTGTCGTGACTTACTTCCACGTATTCGCATATTTCATTGCGGCGTGCTCCAATGGGCGGGGGTACTCGCCGTGGTGCAGGATGGCACACGCGTGAACGGCACGCTTGGCAATGCGGCATACATGGGTACGTATGCCCTCTTCAATATTTTCCTCGCCACATTCTTCATGGTGCGTGAGAGTTTCACTACTACCGCTGAACAGGTTCGTTTGAGTGTGTATGGACTAATCGTCCTTCTTCATGTATTTGTGCTCTACCACACCGCAACACGTGGGGCGATGTTGGGGCTCATTGTCGGCGCGGTTGTCGCGGCAATACTGGTGGCAGTGTTTGAACGGGAGCGGGGCATGCTTCGCAAGAGTGCAATCGGGGTGCTGGTAGGACTCGTCATTTTGGTAGGTGGTTTTATTGTGCTCCGTGACGCGCCCTTTGTGAAGGAAAGCCCTGTTCTCGCGCGCTTCTCGTCAATTTCTCTCACCGAAACGACCACCAAGTCCCGCTTTATGATATGGGACATGGCGTTTCAGGGATTCAAGGAGCGTCCGGTTCTCGGCTGGGGAATGGAGAATTTTAATTTTGTTTTTAACAAGTATTATAACCCGAGGATGTACGGGCAAGAGCAGTGGTTCGACCGTGCGCATAACGTGTTCTTTGACTGGCTCATCGCCGGCGGACTTCCTGCGCTTCTCGCATACCTCGCGCTCTTTGCGTGTGCGGTGTATTGTATTTGGCGCCGCGCGGAGTCGCTTTCGATTGTGGAAAAAGCCGTACTCACCGGCCTCCTCGCGGGATATTTTTTCCAAAACCTTTTCGTCTTCGACAACATCACGAGTCTCATCTTGTTTTTTACGGTGCTTGCCTATATTGAGGGTTTGCATCCCGGAGCTCCTCCTCAAAAGAAAGATAAAAATACCAACGTGCCATTCGTGGTTTCTTCGGAAACAGCGCCGCTTTTGGCGGGAGCTGTTATTGTTTGTTTGATCGGTGTGCCCTACGTGGTGAACTATAAGGGGATCATGCAGAACTTGACCCTCGTGCGGGCAATGAGCGAACCGTCAACGATTGGTCCCGCGCACAATCTCGAGCTTTTTAAAAAGACTGTCGAGTATGGGAGCTTAGGCACTTCCGAAGCGCGTGAACAGCTTGCGCAAATTGTTTTAAAGTTGCCTCAAGATATGAAGCAGTTTGCTTCGGTCCGAGAAGATTTCATTGTGTTGGCAACTGATGAAATAAAAAAGCAAGCAACCGTCTTTTCGGGTGATGCACGGTATCAACTTTTTGCAGGTTCGTTTTTGGGTCGTATGGGGCACACGGATGAAGCGCTCGAGTACCTTAAAAAAGCGTCAGATCTTTCTCCTGCGAAACAAACGATATTGTTCGAGCTCGGTAGTCTGTATTATATGAAAAAGGATTATGCGGATGCGCTCGAAGTATTTCGCAAAGCATACGAGCTTGCGCCCGAGTACCCCGAAGCGGAGAAGCTTTACTTGCAGATTTTGATGGAGGGGAAAAATTACGCCGAGGTAGAAGGGGTTCTCAAGGCGCATATTGCACGAACTCCAGCAGACACCGAACCGCGGTTGAATCTCGCGGCGCTCTATCTTAGTCTGGGCAAACGAGCGGAGGCGGTGAAGGAAATCATGTCCGCCATCACGATAAACCCAAGCTTCAAAGAACAAGGCGAGTTTTACATCAAGGAAATCCAAGCAGGGAGGAATCCGTAGGTTTGTCGCATCATAAGGTACTTAGTGTATGAGAAAAAAAACGTCGTCCATCATCATAGCAATTCTCTTACTCACGGGGTTGGCACTGATTTTATTTGCTACGATTGAATATTTGGGCAATAACAAAGATAAGGCACTTGTCTACAAAGAGGATTTTTTCTACGCAGCGCTCAAAAATGAGAAACCGTTTCTGGGGGAAGTATCTTCTTTCATTGGAAATCAGCTCGCGCAAATAGTAACGCCGGGCAAGGAAAAGATCTTCGTGAAAGTTCCTTTCAAGAGGCAAGAGCACCCGGTCACCTGTGAAGTTGCGGCACTGCGGATGGCACTCAATTACCTTGGCGTAAATGTCACCGAAGAGGAACTCATCGAAGAGCTTGCCTTCGACACCAGAGAGCCTAAATCCTATCGGAATATTTGGGGAGATCCTGACAATGGATTTGTGGGCAATATTAACGGCTCGGTCTTTTTGGGCACCGGTTATGGAGTATACGAAAAGCCGATTTTCGATCTTGCATTGCAGTATCGAGACGCCGCGATTATTGAGCAAGCAACGCTCTCCAAAGTTTTGAGCGAAGTAAAGCAAGGGAACCCCGTCATTGTCTGGGGGTTGCTTACTAATAAAAATTTAATGACGTGGCGCACCAGAAAAGGAAAGGAGGTGGAAGCTTACCCGGGAGAACATGTGCGGATTGTTATGGGGTATACGGGAAGTATTTCAAATCCGAACAGTATCATCCTCATGGACACGTTGTACGGAAAGATCAGCATGAGCAAAACTCAATTCTTGTCCGATTGGGAAAAGCTCGACAACCGCGCGGTGGTGGTGTATTAATATTTGTTTGGATTTTTAATTGGGGATGGTATGACTATGGATAGAATGTACTTCTGACACTGCCTTCGGGCACCTCTTCTTCAAAATGATCCTGCATATTTGGCGCTATTTTTTTCATGCGGGCAAACCAGTCATCGGGTGCGCCTTCGGCATCAGTGAGAAGCATATGCGGATCTTCTACTTCGCATAACAATACCGGCATAAGTTCTGCGACACGCTTTGTAAATGTTTCTCGTTCATCGGGATAAATATGTTCTGTAAAAATATCTTCTGGAAATGAAGTCACCTTTCCCGTCACCTCGTTTTGTATTCGTGCCGCGAGCGCGTACATAATGATTGCATTAGCAGGTGCAATGTCCAGCATCATATCAGCGGGGCGTGTCATCATTAGCCAATCAAATGCATGGTGCGCGATTGATATCATGTATGTATTGAGTTTGAGGTTGCTGCCATGCATATTGATTGCGATGTGCGCCTCGAGCGTATATTCAATCATTCCAAAAACTTGCGCCGCATTGCGCCGCATTTCCGGGGACATTTTTAACACCTCAAACAAATACGGCGAGCCTGCAAAGGCGTCATTCCCATGCAAGATCTGATGATTGGTCATTGCTTGATACTCTCGCGCAAATGGCTCAAACCATTGGACCCCCGTATAGCGCATACGCTTTCCTATGGAAACGAGACTCCGCAACATTGCTTCTTCCTGCCGCATATTTCCCTTTCCGAGCGCATCCTCAAGCACGGCAAACTCCTCTTTTGTCCCGCCGATTCGCTTGAATTCCTGCTCCGCGCGCCTCTGCGCCAGCTTATATAAATCATTGATAGATTCTGCAAATACCTCGATCATATTTTCAGACGCTCTGTCCATCTTGGATTTCGCTTGTTTGTCTAGCATGTCTACGGGTGCATTGCCATCGAGCACTTTGTGCGGAAATACATTCCATGCATCCGAGCATACTTTAAGGATTTCATTCGCCTCGTCAATATTTTTTGCTCCCGGGAAGAGTCCCATCGCCCATTCAAAATATTCGTGTGATGTTTTTTGAAAGTCAGCGCCTCCTGCTTCGTAGATCCGTCGCTTGACCTCATCAATCGTGACCTTGTCTTGTATATGATATCTCTCGGTGAGCGCGCGAAACTGTTCCGTGACTGCTTTAGGAGTGAGCTTCAACTTCGACTTTTTCATGCTTACGATGTTACTATATTTCGGACAAACACGCTACTTATTTTAACTTTATACCATGAACTTCTCCTCCATCCTCACAAGTGCGCGCTATAGGCCAAAATAAACTGTTACCGTAATCCTCCTAGATCCTCAGTCACTTTTAATAGGTTTTTAATACATTTGGCTTCCATATTTCCTCTGCATA
>LCOP01000048.1:10222-10675 GCA_000996605.1 Parcubacteria group bacterium GW2011_GWA1_47_8 | reverse complement strand
GCTTTTTTGTTTCCATATTCATATGGAAATACGGTAACCCAATTGTGGCCTATTCGGGTATGTTACGGTAACAGTTTTTGTGGCATATAACGTCCGCTTGCGCCCCCCCACGGCAAATGATACACTACCTACAGTTTCACACCACAAGAGTACTTCTTGTTTTCTAACTCACTTCGTTCGTAAGAAAACAAAGTCGCTTGCCTTGCATCCCGCAGGGCATTTTATGTTCCTTCAACAATACAAAAGGGGTAGCGTATGAAGCGTATTACGATGTTGTTCGCAGTGCTTATGCTCAGTGTATGGTTTATGATGTCAGCAAATGCTGTCACGGTGTGGTATCAACCAACGCCATATCAAACTCAAACACAACCAGGAGTTCATGTTCAAAGCGGGTGGTTTAATAATTCCTTTAATCAAACTCTTGTGTGGGATGATGTGTTGCAGATTGGCGGG
>LCOP01000048.1:4690-10178 GCA_000996605.1 Parcubacteria group bacterium GW2011_GWA1_47_8 | reverse complement strand
CCCTCCGGCTCCTCAAACCCATCACAGGTTGCTATCTATCGCATAAGCGATGCGTGGAGTCCTTCTACTATTGGGTGGTCAAACTTTCCTTATGTAGACAGTGGGTATTATTGGCCGGTTTCAACGGTTGTAAATGCTTGGCGTATGTATACGATTACCGAATGGTATACCGCATGGAAAAGCGGGGTACATGCAAATTACGGTGTGCTCATGTGGCCATACAACAATGATGGGACGCAGCGTTTCGACAAGTTTGCTTCTTCGAAATCAACCGATGATGGGAAGCGCCCGATTCTGCGCCTTGACTTCACTCCAACGATTGAAATGAAAATGCCGCTTCCTGGGAATCTATCGTGGGCGGTAACGACAGAGGTTGGCGGATGGGACAGTATTGGCGATTGGTATGATTCGGCTCATGACGGCATCAACTATTTTTCCATAGATTTTTCATGGAGGAATAAGGATATAAATGGTGCTCAGGTATATCCTGATCCGAATGGTACTGCTGTTAACATCCCTATTGTTGCGGCTGCTAGTGGAAGGGTGAGAATTGCCGGCGGCGGAGATACTCAAGGCAACCCAAATGGATTCTATGTGGTTATTGATCATGATTATGACAATAACTCAAACACAGGATTCAGTACTTGGTATTTACACCTTAAATCTTCACCGCTGGTCTATGCAGGTCAAAATGTTACTCAGGGTGACATCCTTGGATATATGGGTACAACAGGGAAGGATTCGAGTGGAAATCCGACGAGTAACGGCGTTCACCTTCATTTTGGCGTCAAGTACGGCAACAGCGGTTCTTCAACAATCCCCGAGCTCACAAAAGTTGTAATGGATGGGTGGCTTCTCAAAAGCTTTCAGTCCGAACGCGTCAATGGTGTATACAATAATCGATACTATCGATCAGGGAATCGTGTCTATTAATTTGTTCTTCTTTCAGCCTTACGGGCGGGATTCAAATCCCGCCCGTTTTTTAATAAGAAATGCTTTGTATAATTTGATCTTCAAGAAGTGCGGGAACATACAATTTTACGACAAAAAAACCTTTTTTAGGATCAAAAAATACATACCTCACACCATGAGGAAGCAGGCAACCTTCTTCGCCCGTAGCCAGACATTCGTCTATCGTCTTGTCAAAAATACTAAGGTCTTGCTTGATCCCTCTTATTCCCGAGATTGTCGACACCTCATATATTTGAACATTTTTATTACTCATCGCATAATCATTACGATATTCTTCAAGAGAGCCGGCGTTAATATTGTTGCATATCGAATTACAGAAATCGATCCAAAATCTTGCTTTTGTCGTATTGTCAACGATGTTGTGCCAACCATGCACTTGAACCTCTACAAAATCCGCGGGATACTTGAGAGAGAAGCCAAATTCTTTATCATTGTATACGTTAGTAAGTTCACCAAAAGAGAATGGCGTATTAACCGAAGATGATGTGGCGGTTTCCGCTTGTTGATTGTGTAATCTCAGGTTTTTCAATACACTGCAAGGTGTGGTCGTTGCCGACTGGTTACATGTCGTGGGTGGAAAAGGTCGGCAGTCAACCCCCCCCGTCTCAATACTTACCGTACACATATCGTTAGGATAAAAATAATTGTGTACCGCAAGAAAAATTTTTTGGTAAGGTGATGGTCCCCACACGCCACATACTCCGCTAAGGTTGCCCGATGGGTCACGAAGCGTATTACAGTACGGCTTAGGGATATGGAAAAAATAGAAAATGCCTATGGCGAGGATTATCACCACCAAGCCTGTTACTAAAAAGTTTTTCTTTAGCGCATTCATCAAATCATTATATATAAAAAATATCCATATACAAGGCCTGTCATGCGGGGGTATAAAACACAACCAAAAGAAAAATGAAACCGTGGTATAATGACTCCATGCGATACCTCGGGGTTGATTATGGGGCAAAAAGGGTTGGCGTGGCAATTTCTGACGAAGGGGGGACGATTGCATTTCCGTACGCTATTCTCGAGAGTGGCAAAGGACTCGTGGGTGAAGTGAAAACGATCTGCGCGCATGAATCCGTTGAAACGATTGTGGTAGGGGAGTCGACAGACTACCAGGGAAAGTCAAATGCAATCATGGAAGGAATCAACCGTTTTGTGAAAGAGCTTCGCGATGCTGTGCATGTTCCCCTTGTGTACGAGCGAGAGTTTCTTTCTACGCAACAAGCGCGGTTTCATCAGGCAAAGAAAAAGCGCGTGGATGATTCCGCGGCGGCGATCATTTTGCAGAGCTATTTGGATAAGAAAAATAATAAGTCGATTTTAGAAAACTAGGAATACTATGATTACGTTTGACGAATTCAAAAAAGTGGAGATAAAGATTGGGACGATACTCTCGGTGGAAAAGGTGTCCGAGGCGGACCGCTTGATCAAGCTCATGATAAATATCGGCGAGGAATCCCCGCGGCAGATTCTGTCGGGCATTGCAGAGCATTATCCCGACCCAGGTGTGCTCGTCGGGAGACAAGTCCCTGTACTCGCGAACTTGCCCACACGCATGATTCGCGGACTCGAGAGTCAAGGGATGGTGCTCTACGCCGTGGGTGAAGGAATTTTGACGACCGTCGAGCCGTCCCGCGAGGTGTCTCCGGGAACATCAGTGCAGTAGAGGGTAAGGGATTGGCTAATGATAAATATCAATTTTTAAGTATTTTCGAGCCGAGGAGTTAATATAGGTCTAATACCTCACCGCTTGCGGTGAGAAAGTGCGAGCAAAGCGAGCTCCGACAATACCCCGTCGGCTTGCTGCGGGGAACCTTTATTTTGAAATTTTAAATTAAAAATTACTCTTAACTATGCGCAACAGACTCCAGACATTAAAAGATTTCCTCATTGCGTGGATGGTGCGTCATGCCGAAGGACCAAAGGCAAAATGGTGGCTTTTTGGCTTGGCGTTTGCTGAATCATCCTTTTTCCCTATTCCACCTGACGTACTCCTCGGGGCGATCCTGCTCACGCGCGAGCGGGTCCGTGCATTTTATTACGCAAGTATTACCACGATAGGGTCGGTACTTGGCGGGCTTTTTGGGTATGCAATCGGGTACTTCTTTTTCCAGACGGTCGGGGGACTCTTGGTGCATACGTACCATCTTGAAACACAAATGATCACCGTGCAGAAACTTTTTGCAGACAATGCATTCTTTGCTATTTTCGTAGCCGCATTCACACCGATACCGTACAAGGTATTTACCATTGCGGCGGGGCTTTTCGGTATCAATATCCCCACGTTCATCATCGCCTCAATCCTTGGCCGTGGCGGCCGCTTCTTTGCGGTCGCGGTAATCATGCGTTTTTTTGGAGGACATATTGCACGGTTGCTGTACCGCTACTTTAATGTACTCTCGCTTCTTGTTGCGACCGTTGCGGGGATTGTCGTCTATATTTTTATCGTGCGGTGAGGTATGATATACGTATGAAGCGAAGTTTGTTCTATAAATTTTTTCCACCACCGCAGTTTCTGCAGATGCCGGTAGTGGGTCTCGATATTTCGGATGTGTCACTCCGCTTTATCGAACTCACTGAAACAAGGAAGGGGCTTACTATCGGTCGTTTTGGCGAACACGATATTCCCAAGGGAACTATCGAGTCAGGTACGATAAAAAATGTTACCGTTCTTCGCGACGTTCTCATTGACCTCAAGAAAAAATATAACCTCGGATTTGTTTCGGTTTCTCTCCCCGAAGAGAAGGCATATTTGTTTGATCTCGAACTTCCCAAGATGAAATACGCTGAACTTCGCGGAGCAATAGAACTTCAAGTGGAAGACCACGTTCCCCTTAAGGCTTCGGAGGTGATTTTTGATTACGAAATTATTGGCGAAGACGCATCAACCATAAAAGTAAACATCTCGGTTCTTCCGCGTGCATTGGTCGATAGTTACCTCGAAGCATTTTCGGAAACGGGGATCACTCCAGTTGCTCTTGAAATCGAGGTGCATTCGATCATGCATGCCGTTATTCCTCCTGATGACGAGCATGCATATATGGTTGTTGATTTTGGAAGAACACGAACAGGAATCTTTGTTGCCGAGAAAGGAGCGGTCTTGTTCACTTCCACGGTTCCCGTGGGGGGCGACGCGTTGACGAACTCAATTGCAAAAAATCTCAACATTTCCCATGATGAGGCAGAGAAGGTTAAACGTGAGAAAGGCGTTACCGACAGATTGGTTGACGAAAATCTTTCTCTCGCGCTCATGTCCATGGTCTCTATTTTGCGCGATGAGATTGCAAAGCACCATACCTACTGGGCTACCCACGAAGATGAATATGGGAAAAAGCGGCAGGAAATTCACAAGATATATTTATGTGGCGGGGAAGCGAATCTTCTCGGCCTCCGAGACTATCTTGCGGAAGGATTTTCGGTGCCGATTGAGATGGCAAATGTCCTTACCAACGTGAACTCCCTTGAGCGATATGTACCGGAGATCAGTTTTTATGATTCTCTTCGGTATGCGACTGCCATTGGACTCGCACTCCGTCATTTGAAATGATATCACTATGTTGAACCTCCTCCCTTTATTTGAAAAGAAAAATGTTCTTACCGAATATCGCATGCGGCTTGCGGTTGTCGCGGTGTTTGCGCTCTCATTTCTTGTCTTTGCAAGTTTGGCACTTCTTGCCTCTTCGTACTTTCGAGCGTTTTCAAAACAAAATATCGCAGAGAAGCGCATTGCCGAGCTGACAGGAAAATCGGCGACAGAGAATGCGCAAGAGGAAAAGGCCACTGAGGCAAAGATTAAAGAGATTAATAAAAAAGTCGAGCTTCTCTTGGCAAAAGGACCCGAAGATCCGGTACTCGCCGTTCCCTCTGAAGCATTTTCTCGTATTTTTAACCGAAAGACCACTGCGATTAAAATCTTTAGTATTTCGTACAGCAATCTCCCTGATCGTACGCGATTTGTGGTGACGGGTCTCGCGGGGAACCGCGAGAGCCTTGCTTCCTTTGTTGAGGCGCTTAAAAAAGAAAGTACCTTTAATAGAGTTGACCTCCCCATTTCGAGTTATGTGAAGAGCATGGATATTGATTTCTCTATCGTGTTAGAGCGAATACAGGAAAGCGCTAAAACAACAACGCCATGAGTACGTCACGGAAAACTAAAATTTTGCTTGTGATTGCGCTTCTGATAACCATCGGTATGTTGGGCGCGTATGCGCTTCTGTATACTGCGATCAAAGAAAAGACGAGCGTTGCGGAAGAAATAACAGAACGTGCCAACGACCTTGAAAGTAAGCAGGGCAAACTCTCACTCTCCCTCACGATACTTAAAGATCGTGCCGCTGATATTGAGGCGCTTGATGCAGCGTTCATCAAGGAAAGCGCTGCGGCGGTTTTTGCGCAACAGCTCGAAGCGCTCGGCCCCCGTTCGGGAACAACGCTCAAGATTGAATCCCTTGATCCTGGTGTTGCAAAAAAAGGCGCAAGCCCTGTACTTCATTTTCGCTTGGAAGCATCGGGG
>LCOP01000048.1:0-4662 GCA_000996605.1 Parcubacteria group bacterium GW2011_GWA1_47_8 | reverse complement strand
TTCCCGCAAAGATTGGATGGGGAGAAGTTCAGCTCACGCGCGTAGACGACCCCGCCGCTCTTTTGGGGGAGAAAAATAAATCAATTGCTTCACCCGTGTGGAAAATCAAGGTCGCCGCAAATATTCTTAATTTCATTCATGAATAATATTTCGATAAAAAATTTGCAACAGGTCATAAAGAAAATGTTTGAATTTCGGGGGGAAGACCCGGAGAAAATGGAGATTACCCCGTATCGTGATTGGCGGATGGTGGTGGCAGTATTTTTTGTTGGGTTAATCGCTTCGCTTGTTTTCAATATGTACATTTTTGTAGGGGTTAATCAAGACAATTTTTTCCGCACGGTATCAAAACAAGAGGAAGTCGTCGGACTCAATCAAGGAAAATTGCTTACAGTCCTTGAGGTGTTGAACGCAAAAAAGACAGCGTTTGAGACGTTGACGAAAGGAAGCGTTTCCGTGGTTGACCCGTCGCTCTAAGAACCCATCCACTATCTCGCGGTACCCACCTCTGAAACCCTTATTTTTAGGCGAAAAACAAGTCGGAGTACG
This sequence comes from Parcubacteria group bacterium GW2011_GWA1_47_8, assembly GCA_000996605.1. Taxonomy (GTDB): domain Bacteria; phylum Patescibacteriota; class Minisyncoccia; order Phycocordibacterales; family UBA1550; genus UBA1550. The sequence goes on along the minus strand of LCOP01000048.1, from coordinate 4,113 downwards.
AACCATATAACTGGGTACAATATACTCTGCGTTCGTTCGGAAATGAAAGTTGGTACTTTCATTTCACTCACTCACTTGAGTATAATAAATTATGGTGAGTACGAGACGAAGTTTTGTAGCCCAAAATAAGGGTTTCAGGGAAGGGGAAGATAGTGGATGGGTTCTAAGGGTATTGTAAATACGGAATAGACGCGGATTATTGCAGAACATACACGAAAAGAAGTTGGTTTGTAGAGTTGACCCGCTCCCTACGTGTTGGTAGTATGCGAGAGTGGATGTGGGTAAGATGTAGAAAAAAGAGTTTCTTGTCAGTGGTTATTTGTCAGTTGTTTCTTGTCCCCGTTTGCCCTCGTAGTTCAATGGATAGAACTGCGGACTTCTAAGCCGCTAATGTAGGTTCGATTCCTGCCGAGGGCATTTGAACAACGTGAAAATGACCGAGGAGAAAGCCCCCTGCGGGATTTTCGTCAGGAATCGAGGTTGCCAAGAGCACAGCTGAAAAACAGTCCCCGGGGACTGTTTTTCTTAATGTTTGTGGGCGATGAGGGGCTTGAACCCCCGACCTTCGCTGTGTAAAAGCGCTGCTCTACCAACTGAGCTAATCGCCCTTGTGAACATTGCCATAATACTCTATCTTGCGAATGAATTCAACTAATCGGGTACTATGGACGTATAATATACCATGGTATATTATACGTCCATAGTACTTTGCCCCTTTTTTATTTCCCCGTTTTAGGCTAGTATAGCCTGTATGCAAAAATGCCTTGAATGCACAGTGTTTGGCCGTGTTCAGCTAGTGATGTTTCGTGATTTCGTCATGCGCAAAGCACGCACGCGGGGTATCACGGGGACCGTACGGAACAGCCCTGACGGAACGGTTTTTCTCTGTGCCGAAGGAAATGAGGAGAAATTGAGAGAGCTTCTCGCGCTCGTATATCGTGGACCGCTCCTCGCGCGTGTGGAAAAGGTCGATGCTGTGTGGAAAGATTGTTTGGGGGAACGGCAATCTTTTGATATTCTATATTAATCTTATGTCTATGGCACAGCAGAACATTGAATGCGTGGGTATTATTATGGATGGCAATCGTCGTTTTGCAAAGGCGCAAGGTATCCCTGTATTCGAAGGGCATCGTGCCGGCTACGAAGTGCTTAAAACCATCGCGCGGACGGCACGTGATCTCGGGGTGGTGCATCTCATTGCATACGCGTTCTCTACGGAGAATTGGAAACGTTCCGAAGAGGAAGTGTCATACCTGATGAAACTTCTTCGGTTTGTACTTACGTCGGAAGCGAAAGAACTTGCGAAGGAAAATATTCGCGTGCGCTTCATCGGCGAACGCGCGCGTTTTGACACTGACATAAAAGAGGGTATGGAAAAGATGGAGAGAGAAACAAGCGGTGGACAGATGGCACTCACCATTGCGCTTTCGTACGGTGGACGCGCCGAGATTGTCGATGCGGTGCGCCGCATGGGGGATCAGGCGAAAGACGCCACTGAAGAAACATTTTCCGCTCATTTATGGACTGCGGGGACTCCCGACCCGAGCGTGGTTATCCGCACCGGCGGGGAACAGCGTTTGTCCAATTTTTTGCCGTGGCAGACGGTGTACAGCGAACTCTCCTTTACAAAAACGCTGTGGCCCGATTTCTCACCGGAGGAGTTCAAGGCGATCCTTGCCGAGGTGGGCATGCGCGAAAAGCGCTACGGCGCATAGCGTTATGGATATCCCTATTCTCTATGAAGACGATGAGGTTCTTGCAGTAAACAAGCCTGCGGGACTAACGGTGCATCCGGACGGTCGTACCACAGAAACAACACTTGCGGATTGGTTGCTTGAAAAGTACCCGAGCATTCGCGGTGTGGGGGAAACGATCTCGATCACCAAAGGCGGAGTCATTGAAAAGTGGGGTATCGTGCACCGCATTGACCGCGATACTTCGGGCGTGCTTCTGGTGGCAAAAACACAAGAGTCGTTTTTAAATTTGAAATCGCAGTTTCAGGCGCGCACAATTAAAAAATCCTACCGCACTATCGCGCAGGGAATTTTCAAAGATAAAGAGGGCACGATAGATAAGCCGATTGGTCGCTCGACGAGCGACTTTCGTCGGTGGTCTGCTGAGTACGGCGCGCGAGGCGAGCTTCGCGAGGCGGTAACGGACTACCGTGTCCTCGGCGAAGGAGAATCAAACGGCACTAAACTTTCGTATCTTGAGGTCAATCCGCATACTGGGCGCACCCACCAGATTCGTGTGCACCTGAAAGCGGTCGGTCATCCCATTTTGTGCGACACGCTCTATGCGCCCAAGTTTCCGCCCCTGCTCGGCTTTACCCGTACGGCACTCCATGCCTTTTCCATCGTGTTTAAAGGGGCAGATGGAGCAGAGCATAAGGTACAAGCGCCCCTGCCAGACGATTTCGAGCACGCTCTTGCAGAACTCTCCCTCGTGTGATAGAATAGCGGATATTCGTTATGGAACAAACAACCATTCAATTAAGCCCGGTCAATATTGCTGAGAGGAAGAAAATAGAGCTCAAGTCAGGCGCGACCGTCAAGGTGTACCTGAAGATCGAGGAAAAAGGGAAAACCCGCCTTCAGGTTTTTGAAGGTCTTGTTCTCGCAGTTAAACACGGCAAGGAGTCCGGCGCTACGTTTACGGTGCGTAAGGTTGCGAGCGGCGTCGGCGTCGAGAAGGTATTTCCTTTCTACTCCCCCTCAATTGACAAGATTGAGATCGTAAAAGAAGCGGAAACACGTCGCTCAAAACTTTACTTTATCCGCGATAAAGTCGCCCGCGACATTAAACGCAAGATGCGTCACACCAAGACGGGCGTTACGATACCGGTACAAGAGGACGAGGTAGTAGCAGACGCAGTTGAAACTTCCGCAGAAACGCAATAGATAGGATAATAATCTCTCAAAAAAATCACGCACCGCGATTTTTTTGTTTAAGAATTCTTTTGCTTGAAATTTTAAGGACTTTCCTCTATGATGAGGGAACGTTTTACAGCGTGTATGCGCAGGTGGTGTAACGGTAGCCACGCAGCCTTGAGGTGGCTGTGCCCGTAAGGGCGTGGAGGTTCAAGTCCTCTCCTGCGCACTCGAGAGAACAAGTTGCGGATTATGAATTTGGAGCGATTTTGCGGAAGCCAAAATCGCACTATCAATTTCTTTTCCGCCTACGGCGGAAGCCGTGAAATCCCATAATTCCCCCCAACGTATGGAAACCGTTTTGTCCTTGATTTCAGGGTTAGAGCCGATTTTCTGAAAAAACTTCTTCCATTCCACAAAATTGGAAGTTTTTTCTAAATCGGCCGCTTCTTTCAAGGACAAAACGAAACTCCGCAAGGGTTCGACCCAATTCTTTCTCTGACACTGTTTGAAGCAGTGTTTGCAATTGTGCGGCGAGTATTTTTTCTTGCGTATACGGCTGTGCGCACTTTCCATTTTTCTTGGTGCAACGATAGTAGGGGTAGCGTGTGCCAAAGCGATTGGTGGCATACTGCGCCGTAATCGCACAGCCGCACTCGCCGCACTTTGCAAACCCCGTAAACGCGAACGACAGCGCAACTTTGGACTTTCTCGGCTTCTTGCGCGAAGTGAGCACCTTTTGGACTGCTTCAAACAGTGTCAGAGAAAGAATTGGCTCAAAGTTTCCGTTGTGCCATTCACCGCGATGTTTGATAAATCCAAGATACGCTCTGTTGGTGAGCATTTTCACGACGGAAACTTTTGCAAGTGGCGTTCCTTTTTTCTGCACAACGCCGTGATCCGCCAAAAAATCCGCCAGTGTCGTCAACGTGTATGTGCCAGTGGAGTATTCCTCAAACGCTCGCTTGATAATACGAGATTTCACCTTGTCAGGCTCGATATTCTTCGTCTTGTAGTTATTCACATAGCCAAAAGGAGCGAGCGTCAGCCATTCGCCACGACGGATTTTTTGGCGGATTCCACGCTTCACATTCTCCACCAGGTTGTCAGAAAAATATTTGGATTGTCCGAACGCCACTTGCAACATAAATTTGCCTTGCGGAGTTGGCTCAAACCAAAACTGCGGAAAGCGTAAAGAAGCAATTTTGTTGATGTCTACTAGATAAATTATTTTTCCGCCATC
>LCOP01000047.1 GCA_000996605.1 Parcubacteria group bacterium GW2011_GWA1_47_8 | reverse complement strand
TCAATTTTAAAAACCAATAGTCTCTCATTAAAAGCTTCCAGCGGTGATGACGGCAGCCTTCAAAATCTTTCTTTTTAACTGGATTTCCTCATTGACAACACCAGTCTGTTGAAATAATAATTTAATCCCAGGGGACAATGAATAACCTGGATCATAAATCGTATCTGAGAGCCGAAATGGCTCTTTTTTTTGGGGAAATGCTTCTATGCTCATAATCTATACTCCTTATAAGAGAAGTGTACATTAACTGTACCACTTGCCGATGAAATTTGTCAACCAACATTGCGGCAATCTTTGTTTGGCGGTACAATGAACCATATAATTCCATTTTTATTTTATGCCCGCTCCTGAACAACCCCCTTTGGTTCCGCACATGTACCAGAATGCGATTTTTTGGATCGAAGTCGAGAAAATCAAACCGAACCCGTTTCAGCCGCGTAAGGAATTTGATGAATCCAAGCTTCGCGACCTCTCGGAATCTATCAAACAATACGGTATCCTTCAGCCACTTGTGGTGACGCGCCGTGAAATAGAAAAGCCAGAAGGCGGACTCGCCGTGGAATACGAGCTCATCGCCGGCGAACGTCGCTTGCGCGCGTCGAAGCTTGCAGGACTTTCGCAAGTGCCAGTGCTTATTCGTATTGGCGAACAGGGTAAAGAAGAGGAAGACCGTTTGAAACTTGAGCTTGCAATTATCGAGAACCTTCAGCGAAAAGTCGGCAAGAGCCGCGAGTATGTTTCCAACACGTTGCGCTTGCTCGCGCTACCAGAGGAAATGCTCATCGCGCTTGCCGAGCACCGCATCACCGAGGGGCACACACGCCCGCTCCTCATGCTCGCCGACCGCACCGCAGAGCAAACCACACTTTTCAAGGAAATTATGTTCAAGAAATTAAATGTTCGCGAAGCGGAACAGATTGCGCGGCGCATCGCGACGGAAAAAGTGCGCAAGCATAGTCTTATCGACCCCGAAGTTGCGGAGCTTGAGCAGGAGCTTACCGAGAAGCTTGGCACGCGCGTGCAGATAGAAAAGCGCGAAGTGGGCGGCAAGATCGTCATTGATTTTTTCTCAAACGACGACGTGCGGAATTTCCTAAAGCGTATTCATAAGGAAATGCAGGCGCTCAATGCTGAAGGACTTCCCGTCATCGTCGCGGATGCGGTTATTGCGGGAGCAGAGGCGGAGGAGCCGGCAGCTCCTGGCGAGCTCGAGGAAGCGCCCGCACCAAACCCGGACGAAGACCTCTATTTTGTAAAGAACTTCTCGCTGTAAAGAGTAGAAGTAGAATATGGAATGTTAAATGTGGAAGATAGCATCACCCCTTTATTTCACATTCAACATTCCATGTTCTGTCCACTACTTCTTCCTAAAAAACTTCCGTGCGATGATCTCGATGGGGCTTGTTTTTTCAAGGTAGCTTCGGATATGCCGCTTGGCGAGGGTTGTCTTTGCATAATCGATCCATTTTCGCCGCGGAGTCGCGCTCTCTTTTGTTTCGATCAGCACAATGTCGCCGTTTTTCAGTTTGGTGTCGAGTGATACAAGTTTTCCGTTAATTTTTGCCCCGGCAACATGGTCGCCGATATTTGAATGAATCGCATAGGCAAAATCGATGGGAGTGGATTCGTCAGGAAGGTCGATGACGTCGCCCTTGGGAGTAAAGACGAACACGCGATATTTGAAAAAATCCATCTGGAGATTCTCGAGGAATTCTTTTGACGTATCAATGTCTTTCTGCCATTTGGCGAGCTCTTTGATCCACGCATTGTTTTTTTCGAAATCAGTGCCCTGAAGCGCTTTTTCTTTATAGGAAAGATGGGACGCGATACCGTATTCCGCTTCCGCGTGCATTTCTTTGGTACGGATCTGAATCTCTATGACGCCGCCATCACCGCGAAATATCGTGGTGTGAAGCGAACGATAGCCGTTTGGTTTGGAGACGGCGATGTGATCCTTCACGCGCCCGGGGACGGGCCTCCAGTGTTTGTGAATGATGCCGAGCGCTCGATAACATTCATCGACGGTTTTGACAATGACGCGGACCGCAAGGATATCGTATATTTTATTTAAGTCCATCTCCCGTTTGGAAAGTTTTCGCCACAGACTGTAGATATTTTTCACGCGGTAGTCAACTTTGACAGGGATGAGGTTGTTTGCAGCGAGCTCCTTTTGAATCGAGCGGTAGATTTTTTCCGCGTATTTTTCGTCGGTGATTCTCTTGTTCTTGATGATGGAGAGAATCTTCGCATGTTCGTCGGGGTATGCGTAGGGGAACGCATAGTCTTCGAACATTGCGCGCCATTTACCCATACCGAAACGGTCTGCGAGTCGTGCATGAACCTCGAGGGTTTCCATGGCGATGCGTCTCCTCTTTGCTTCCGGAACATGTTCAAGCGTTTTGATATTGTGGAGACGGTCGGCAAGCTTGATCAAGAGCACGCGCACGTCTTGCGACATCGCGACAAAGAACTTGCGGAGGCTTTCGACATGGCGTTCGACACCGCGGTAGCGTATCTTGCCGAGCTTGGTCGCACCTTCGACGAGTTTGCGTATTTCTTTGCCGAACTCCGCTTCGATGGTTTTTGGCAGGATGGCGGCGTCTTCGAGCGTGTCATGAAGGAGCCCTGCGGCGATGGTCGTGGTGTCGACGTGGATGTTTGCGAGATTGTATCCTACGTTTGCAACATGGTTAAAATACGGTTCTCCGGAATAGCGTTTCTGTCCCTCATGAGCTTTCTTGGCGAAGGTGTACGCTTTTTCGATAAGCGCGAAGTCTGCCTTCGTCGGCGTTTTCAAGAGAGCAAGTATTTCTGCGACGCTGGGACATAAAGGGTTTTTGGTAGTTTTCTCCATATAACTTTATAGTATGAGAGTTTCAAGCGAAAAGCAAATTTCTATGTTCGTGTCCCACTGTCATACAAACATAGTCATGACTATGTTTGTATGACAGTGGGGGATTATGCACTGATTATGCATACCGTACGGTATGCATAATCAGTGATTTTACATTTACAACCTATCCGATACTATAGTATCGGATAGGTTGTAAGATTGATGATACGCTGTATTTTACTTTTACTCCGGTTTATTCAATTTGTGGGGATTATGCATGGGGCACGTCTTGTCGCTACATCTTTCCGGTATCGTTTTTGTGCCTTCCATCATCAGTGCGCCACAGAGGGTGCCATCTATTTTCTTGTACGTACAGAAATTGCCGGTCGGCTTTGCTTTGATCGCATTCTTGCAGTCAGGATAATCGGTACAGCTGTAGAAAATACCAAAGCGACCTTTGCGTTCGGTCATAAAACCTTTTTTGCAAACAGGGCAGGGGACCCCCGTGTGGTTCCGTAGTGCCGCAGTGTCGTCTTTTTTAATAAATTTGCATTTCGGGTAGCTTCCACAGGCGACGAATCGTCCAAAGCGACCATCACGTTCGACGAGGTTTGCCTTTCCGCATTTGGGGCAAAGCTCGCCCGTGTCGCGCGGACCCGCGAGCTCGGTGCCGTCTATCATTCGTGCGCCGACGCATTCGGGATAATTTTTACACGAAAGAAATTTCCCAGTGCGCGCGAGCTTGATGACCATCGGACCATTGCACTTGGGGCACTTGTGCGCAGGATCTGCCTCGCCGAGCGTGGTGAGTTTGTCTATCTTGTCTTTTGATTTGATATCTTTAGTAAAGGGACCGTAAAATTCTTTGAGCGTCTTCACATAATCACGCGTGCCATTTGAAATGTCATCGAGTTTATCTTCCATTTCGGCAGTGAATACGTCGCTGATGTAGTTTGCAAAGTGTGCTTCAAGGAACGTGCTTACCACGTCGCCCGTGTCGGTTGGCTTGAGTGCCTTACCGTCTTTCAATACATATCCGCGGTCGATGATGGTCTTGATGATCGAAGCGTACGTCGATGGCCTGCCAATGCCGCGCTTTTCGAGTTCTTTCACGAGCCCCGCTTCGGAGTATCGCGGTGGTGGCTCGGTGAACTTTGCCTCGTCGTCCAAAGAAAGCAGAATGAGCGGTTCGCCTAGGGCGACTTTTGGAAGCTCGACATCTTCGCCACGCGAGTCGGGGTCTGCCGCGAGCCAGCCGGGGGCGATGACACGTGAGCCGGTTACGGAAAAATTGGGAATCGTATTTTCGCGCACATTGGCGAGGATGGTCGTGCGCGCGAGTTTTGCATCAATCATTTGCGAAGCAATCGTGCGCGCCCAGATGAGTCGATAGAGCTTCTTTTCCTCGGGGTTAATACCGAGATCGTTTTTGCTCATGTCCGTGGGGCGGATTGCTTCATGTGCTTCTTGAGCATTTTTACTTTTGGTTTTAAATACGCGCGCTTCTGTGGATGCGGCGCCGTAACGTTTGGAAACTTCGGCAAGTACCGCCTTTTGTGCGTCGACGGAAAGTGTCGTACTGTCGGTACGCATGTAGGTGATGAAGCCTTTTTCGTAGAGTTTTTGTGCGATACCCATCGTACGCGACGGCGCAAAGCCGAAACGCGAAGAGCCCGCTTGTTGCAAGGTGGATGTAATGAACGGCGCTTTGGGACTGCGTCCGACCTCGCTTTCTTTTACTTCGCGCACGACCCACTGTTTCTCGCGGCCGATTTTTAAAATTTGCTTGACGACGGATTCATCGCGGGGTTCCTCGGTGCACGAAAGCTCGAGCTCAGCATTACCTTTTGTTTTGACACGCGCTTTGAGCACCCAGTATGCTTCGGGAATGAACGCGCGGATTTCGCGCTCGCGCTCCATGATGATGCGGAGTGCGGGGGATTGCACGCGGCCGGCAGAAAGGCCGTAGCGGACTTTTTTCCAAATAAGTCCCGAGAGGTCATATCCTACCAGACGGTCGAGTACACGACGCGCTTCTTGCGCCTTGACGAGATTCGCATCAATGATGCGCGGGTGCTTCAATGCCTCCTCAATCGCCTTTTTTGTGATTTCATGAAAGACGATACGTTTTGGACTTTTGACTTTTGACTTTTGACTTCCTGACTTGCCGAGACCGCAAGTCTCGGCGATATGCCACGCGATTGCCTCACCCTCACGGTCGGGGTCGGTCGCGAGGAGGACCTCGCTCGCTTTTTTTGCGAGGGAGTCAATCTCACGCACCACTTCCGCTTTGCCTTTTGAAATTTCGTAAAATGGAATAAAACCACCGGGAATATCGATAGCTTGTTTGTTACTTTTTGGAAGGTCGCGCACATGCCCCACGCTCGCCTTTACGATGTATTCATCACCGAGATATTTTCCGATTGTCTTCGCTTTTGACGGCGACTCAACGATGAGTAGTTTGTAGGATTTGGTAGCCATTAATGTATAGTAGTACTACGAACTAAATCTTTTTGCAAATTTATGAAAGAAAAAGCGACATGATTGCTCATGTCGCCGAATGCGGGAGGAGAGGTTCTTGTTCTCCGCTTGCTGTGTTTTCACACAGGAGCCAGAATTACCCTTTTAGGAAGTCCTGAGACTTCACCTTACCGCTTTGTTGCGTTGTTATTTGCTAAGACCCATGAGCATTTCCTTGAAAGCCTCTTCTAGAATCTGGCTAACAAACTGAGTTGCCTCTTCTGGTGGGATGCCCATGTCTTTTGCAGTATTGCCAATTTCTCTGCGAAGTTTCTCAGGGTTCAACGGTATTGAATCGTTGTGTATTTTTCTTTTCACATACGCCAAAGCAATTCTGCCCATCTCTGCCTCATTAAGAACTGTTCTAAGCGCCATTCTGACTCTCCTTTGTGTGCGTAAGCCACCGACTTACAAGTGTAGTAAAGCATATCTATAATAAAAAGTCAATAGCAAAGAAAATTATTTAATTCGCTCAATTTTCCCCATCCGTTCTTGGATCAAGCCCTTGATTTCGAGGATGGTGAGGAGCGAGTTTGCTTTGGCAACAGGAAGATCGAGAGTGGCAATGAGTTCTTCGCGTGGGAGAGGCGTGGCGAGAAGCACGAGCACGGATTGTTCTTCGGGTGTGTA
>LCOP01000046.1 GCA_000996605.1 Parcubacteria group bacterium GW2011_GWA1_47_8 | reverse complement strand
TACGCGCGACCGTAGCGACGCCGAGCGGTATTGGACCATACGCCGCGAAAGTTTCAGTCTCCTGCGCACTCATGGAGGACACGAGCGCACGGCACCCATCATTGAAGACATCATCGTTCGCCCTGAATATCTGCCGAGTTTCCTTCCTCGCTTGTATGAAATCCTCGACAGCTATGGATTCTCCTACACGATTGCCGGACATATCGGCGATGGGAACCTTCACATCATGCCCCGCCTAGACTTCCGCGAAGAAGGTACCCCCACGGTCGCTCTCGAGCTCGTGACCCGCGTCCTTGACCTTGTCTTTGAATTCAAGGGGTCAATGTCCGCTGAACACAATGACGGCATCATCCGGACGCCGTTTCTCGAGCGCATGTACGGTCGCGACATCATCGCGCTCTTTGAAGAAGCAAAAAAAATCTTCGACCCTGATAATATCTTTAACCCCGGCAAAAAAGTATTCGGAAAAGACATCACGTTCATCAAAGAATACATTGATAAGGTATACTAAGAACCCACCCACTATCTCGCGGTACCCGCCTCTGAAACCATATTTTCAATGGCACATTTTTGTCCCACTCGGTAATGATGAAAAATGCAGATAACAGCGGATATACAAAAGTTATTAACTTTGAATTACGAAACTCCACGACCTAAGTTTCCCCCACCCACGTCAAACAACCGCAGTCAGGTACGGTTTAACAAAAGTAAATTTTCTTCAAACAATTTGTCTAGCGAAGTACAAACGCTAGAAGAGAATACGCGTAGTTTCCGAGGTAGCCGTCAACTGATCTGGGGAGTGACGTTACGAGCCCATGGAACATTTTGAGACTCCTAAAGTTGAGTTCAATCAGCATGCGTGTGTTGTACAATTTTATCTGCCACTCTGTCGCAAGTTTCTTCATGTTTGCGCGTGGCTTCACAAAGAGGACACGCTTGTGCTCAATGTAAAACTCTCGCTCAAGATCTTTTGATATATAGCCTGCATCTGCAACAAAGACACCCATTAAATCTTTGTTCATCTTTTTGAATGTTTCTCGGTCATTGCTGTTACCGGTACCGAACCTGACCGCAAGCAGTTGTCTCTTGAGGTCAGTCGTGATGCTCATCTTAACCCCATAATACCAGCCTTTTGGGCCATGTGCCCATGTTGCCAGTCCTTCCATTGTCTTGTGGCGTTTCCCATTTTTGGTGAGACAAACGGGAATGTCAGTTGAGTCGGTGTGCTTCACGAGATGCGCACGTTGCTGATTCATTCGCAGGATTGACTGCAGTATCACGAGTGCATAAAGTGTCAGCTTGTTCATGTTCACCACCAGTGTTTTGTAGCTGCACTTCGGCTCGAAGATTTCCCACACTGACTTCTTGGTTTCGATACCCTGTGCTTGCTTAAAGATCGCGAGCGAGATCGTATGTTCGGGAGTGATTGCTAATGTTCGACCGGTACTTTTGGTTAATTTTAGTTTCAATTGTTTGATTATGAATGTTACTTTTGTTACTATGTTATTGTAGATTTGAATCGAAGAATTCATAGTAAAGGGCACCTCACGGTGCCCTTTACTATTGTAGTATGAAAAGGGGAGAAAAGGGAGTTTTGTAATTCAAAGTTATTAAGACTGAAGAAAAGGGGACTGATGTGAATATTGCCTCACATCTTTTGAATGATGGCTATAAAAACGCATACGAGATTGCCGTCGTTATTTTTAATGATTCGGATCTTGTGGAGCCGACCAAAATGGTTATTGAGGAGTTGAATCTTCCCGTGATCGTGATGAGTCCGTTTGAAAGAAACTCTGTCGAGCTGAAAAAGATCGCGAGTTCCGTTCGACATATTCGAAAAGGAGTACTTGGAGTTAGTCAATTTCCTGAAGAATTGGATGATGATGTTGGTACTTTTAGTAAACCACCTGCTTGGTAACTTACAACTCCTTCACGCGCTCGACGATGAGAGACTTTTCGCCGTTACGTTCCGATATTTTACCCTTGACTTTGATACAGCGGTCGGTGGTCTCGAAGAATTCTTTGTTGGCAAAAAATACTTCGGGGAAAAGGACGAGTTCAAGGGTGCCGGTAGCGTCGGTCAACTTCACGAATGCCATTTTGTCGCCTTTTTTGGTGAGGATTGCGCGGATGTCGGAGACGATGCCCCCCGCGACTGCAGTCGCGCCTTCATGAAGTGCGCGAACGCTTTCAATCGTGGTGCCGATGGTCGCGAGTTTGTCTTTGTGGTCGTCGAGCGGGTGCCCCGACACGTACAAACCGAGAAGCTCCTTTTCCCAAATCAGCATGTTGCGCTTTGTCGCCTTTTCGGTGGGTTTCAAACGGAGTGACGGGACACTCGACTGGTCGGAGAGACCGCCAAAGAGCGACGCTTGCCCTGGTGCCTCTGCTCCTTGGGCGCGGTTGTAAACGAGCGCCTCTTCCATGTTCCCGAGCATCGCACCGCGTTCGCCGAGGCCGTCCATGGCACCCGACTTGATGAGCGCTTCGAGGGACTTTTTATTTAAATTTTTATGGCGGATGCGCTCGAGGAAATCCGAGAAGGATTTATATTTGCCATTTGATTCGCGTTCCTCGATGATCGCGTTTGAAATATCAGTGCCGAGATTTTTGATTGTATAGAGTCCAAAACGAATCTCCTGGTGGGTGCCACTTGCCTGCCCGTCTGCATTCGTGGACGCAGGCAAGACATCGACAATCGTGAATCTGCCGAAGCTCGCGTTGATATCGGGCGGTAAAATGGGGATACCCATACGCTTGGACTCGGTGATGATCTCGGTGATTTTGTCGATGTCGCCGGACTCCGCGGTGAGGATCGCCGTCATGTATTCGATGGGGAAGTTGGCCTTCATGTAGGCGGTCTGGTACGCGAGACGACCATAGCTTGCGGCGTGGGCTTTGTTGAAACCATACGCGGCAAAGGGTTCAATGAGTGCCCAAAGTTCGTCAGCTTTCTTTTGGGTGAGTCCGCCCTTGATGAACCCCGCGAGGAGTGCTTCTTTTTGTGCTTGCATTTCGGCGGGGATTTTTTTACCCATCGCCTTACGGAGTTTGTCGGCATCTAACCACGAGTATCCTGCGAGATGAATGGCGATCATCATAACGTCGTCTTGATAGGTGATCACGCCGTGTGACATGGCGAGTATGTCTTTGAGCCGCGGGTCGAGGTACGAGATGAGTTTTGGATTATGTTTACGCTTGATGTACTCGGGAATCATTTCCATCGGTCCCGGGCGGTAGAGCGCGACCATCGCGTTGATGTCGTGGATTGTCGAGGGGCGGAGCTCTTTTAAATAGCGGGTCATGCCGCCGCCGTTTAATTGAAAGAGTCCCATCGTTTCTCCGCGGGCGAGCATTGCGAATGTCGCCTTGTCGTCGAGTGGAATGTTCTCGATATTGATATCGACACCGCGACGCTCACGGACGAGGCGCACCGCATCCCCGAGAATGGATAGGTTTCTGATACCAAGGAAGTCAAATTTGAGGAGACCGGCGTCTTCGACGGCGTGCATGTCGTACTGCGTGATGATCTTGCCGCCCTTGGGGTCGAGCTGGGTCGGAGTGAATTCATAGAGCGGTCGCGGGGAGATGACGACGCCCGCGGCGTGAACGGAAATGTGACGCACACAGCCTTCAAGGCGTTTTGCGAGGTCGATAATCTCGGTCGTGACTTGGTCGCTTTTATACATCTCTTTGAGCTCGGGCGTTATTTTGAGTGCGGTGTCGATGGTCATAGGGAAACCCTGTGAACCTTCGGGAATGAGGCGAGAAATCTTGTCGCCAATAATGTACGGGTGACCGAGGGCGCGCGCGACGTCCCGCACCGCACCGCGCGCCATCATGGTGCCGAAGGTACCGATTTGTGCGACATGGTCCGCGCCGTATTTTTCACGGGCATAGTTGATTACTTCGTCGCGACGGTTGTCGGCATAGTCCATGTCGATATCGGGTGCGGAGGGGCGTTCAGGGTTCAAGAATCGCTCGAACGGAAGGTTATATTCGAGAGGATTCACCGAGGTGATACCGAGGAGGTATGTGGTGATTGATCCCGCGACGGACCCGCGAATGTTGGTGAGAATGCCGTTTTCGCGCGCAAAGTGCAGGAGGTCACCCACCACGAGGAAGTACGGCGCATATCCTTTGTCACGGATGACCTTGAGTTCGTACTCGATGCGGTTAATTACGGCGGGGTCTTTCTTGTTGAGTCCGCGCCCGGCGATGCCTTCGTACGCGAGGCGCTTGAGTTCGCTGTCATATGTCGTATTGTTGGAAATTTTAAAGTCGGGAAAGACCCATGTGCCGAGTTTGAGTTCGATATCGCAACGATCGGCGATTTTTTGCGTATTCCATACGGCTTCGGGGGTGTCCCTGAAATACTCAAGTGCGGTTTTGGTGTCGATGAATGAAAAGTCGTCGGATGCCATTGAGAAACGGTTTTCGTCGTTCAGGTCGCCGTTGGTTTGGATGGCGAGGAGAGTTTCGTGCGCGCGCTGGTCTTCTTTGTGGAGGTAGTGTGAGTCTTGTGTTGCGACGAGCGGGATATTGAGTTTCTTGCCGAGGGCGATGATACCAGCGCGGACTTCTTCGATACCGGGTACGCCCGGGTGGTGCATGATTTCGAGATAATAGTTCTCTTTGCCAAAGATCTCTTGGTGTTCGCGGGCGACCTTCCCTGCTTCTTCGGCGTCGCGGTTACGAAGTGCGTGTGAAAGTTCGCTTCCGAAACATCCGGAAAGACAAATGAGTCCATCGCTGTACTCTCGCAATATCTCTTTGTCCATGCGGGGCTTGTAGTAGTAGCCTTCGAGTTGGGAGAGGGTAACCAAGCGGATGAGGTTTTTGTAGCCCTGCGCATTTTTTGCAAGCAAGGTGAGGTGGTAGCGCGTGGTGTCGATACCGGGCTGTTTGTCGTGACGCGAACCGGGGGTGATGTATGCCTCGACACCGATGATTGGTTTGATACCGTCTTTTTTGCACGTTTTGTAAAATTCAATGGCGCCGTACATGTTGCCATGGTCGGTGAGGCCGAGCGCGTTCATCCCTTGCTTTTTCGCAAGATCGACCATCTCATCGACCTTGGAAAGGCCGTCGAGGAGCGAGTAGTGGGAGTGGGTGTGGAGGTGGATAAAGGAGGGTTTGTGTGAGTCCATATTGATTGAGTATACCCCCACACCTACTTTTCGTACAGTTTAGTCTTCTCCAATCCCTAATGTCCCCTGAAACGCTACCCCGTTTTGACGCTAATGTCCCCTGAAAGGATTGCGCTAGGCGGAGCACTTCTCATAATGA
>LCOP01000045.1:6155-14492 GCA_000996605.1 Parcubacteria group bacterium GW2011_GWA1_47_8 | reverse complement strand
TCAGATATTCCTCATTTGATATTTTATAAGTAGTTTTAAGTTTGTGGGCCATTGGCAATTTTGATAACTTTTTGAGGAGAGGTGTTATGACGGGGATAATCATATTTGCGGTGCTCTCTTTGGTTTGCTTAATCGCCGCCGGTGCTCTTTATGACCCAAGAGAAGCGAAGTTTATTGTTGGTGTGATCGGGGTTGGGTTTATGGCAATGAGCTTACTTTTCGCTAAAGTACACTTTGGCACACTGCATTCTCTCGATGGGGAGAGCTTCATTGTCCGCGCGCAGACGCTGGATGATGCAGCGAAGAAGGCCTTCGTACTTTACGATTTGAAGGACAAGAGAAATCGTTTGGCAGAGCTTGATAAGTATCCGCCGGACGGTTACCGGGAAGTAAAAACAAGCGAGGGGGTGACCATGATCATTCCGATCCCCGTAAAATAAAATTGCATAGGGTAACCCTATGTAATAAAAGGCTCGCGCAAGCGAGCCTTTTTCTTTTGTTACACATATATAGGTCTCGCCTATGGCGGGCATTGCTTTTGTAAAAAATATGATATTATAGAGGGGGTAAGATTTTTGTGCTCAAGTCCCAATAAGGGGGTGTCCCGTGTCCGCGATCGCATGTTTTCTTATTTTTGCGTTTTTTGGATTTGTTTTCATTCTTCTTTCTTTGCGGAAAAATACGACAAAGAAAGATAAAAATTATTGCGTCAGGATGGCTGTTGTGTATTTCGCAGTAGGGACACTTTTTTCAGTGCAGGTAGGCACGCTTCATGCGGAGAGGGCGAAGCTCTCCAGCATTAAATCGCATATACAGAGCAATTCTTAGGGAGGATTCTTCTCCCTTTATGACCCGAGCACTTTGGGCCATATGTTTTTTGACACGCTCTCCGAAAAACGCTAAGGTGAGAGAGGGTAATTTTTTGGAGTAACGACCATGACAGATCTTTTTTGGGTGAAAGACTTTTCGTCTGGGATGATGAGGCCGGGAATGCCACTTCGCATTGAAGTCAAAAATGCCATTTATTTCGGTCCCGTGAATCAGTGGACGAGAGACATTATTTTTCCGCGCATCGGGGTTGGTATTGATATCGCACACCGTCTTGACGGGTATTGGGATAAAGATGAGCAGGGTCGTGTTCGGCGCGTTGCGACGCTTGGAAATGGTCGCGTACTGGAGGACAATGACAGGTTTCTTCATGTCACTATCAATCTTGCGGTGATGAAGTCTCCGGAGGTGTTCGAATTACACCAAATACTTAATGCGGGTAGGTTTTTGCCTTCACTATGTGCACTTAAAGCGGCTTGAGGTTATGTTCCTCAAGCCGTTCTTTTGTTGCTCAATCGGGTTTGACAATTTGTGTGCCGAGCGTTAGGGTATAAGGAGAGGTGGGGGAGTTCCTCACGTATAAGGGAGGCTGATATGGATATGGACCGTGTAGGGGAGGTTGTTGTTGCACTTGCAATCATTTTTATCGGGACTGGGATATTGTCTCAAATAGAAGAGGGTTCGAAATTACTTCGTACCATAGGGATAGGGATCTTAGTATTTGGTTCATTTCTTCTTTTTTCCCTCCATGTGCGTTAAGGCATGAAGGTCAGCGATCTCGTGTACATACAAAGACGGAATATGCGACCGAATCAGCGTGAGCTTCTCCTCAATTAACGCATTACGCGCTGTATTACGGGACAATTTCGCGGCAATGGGAGGATTTGTTCATATGAAGGCACTTTGTTGGTTTGCGGCGGGAGGATTTGCGGGGTTGATAATTCTGACTTCTCTCGGGTATTGGCAAGGGGAACTGTCTGTCGTCGCTGAAATTGTTCTGGGGCTTGCAGGGCTCTGTGGAATTGTTATTTTTGTTCGTACGACAGCGATTCGAAAAAGAAAAAGAATGACGGGGTAATATGTGGTGAAAGAAGAATCGGAGGTCTGGACATCGTCCCGACCTCTTTTTTCGACAACGAGAATGATACTATCTACCTATACGGTACGATAGTATCATATAGGTAGATAGTGATCTTAGAACCTCACCCGTCATATAAGAGATGCGATAGAATCTCTTATATGACGGGCTTTTGTTTAACTACTGGTGTTATGTTACACTGCAAAAATGAAATTCAAGAAAAAAGTATTGCAAAATGGTTTGCGCATGATTGCGGTTCCCATGGCGGACAATCCGACCGTGACGGTGCTCGTGCTCGTGGAAACCGGATCAAAATATGAGCCGAAAGAAAAAAACGGCATCTCGCATTTTCTCGAGCATATGTGTTTCAAGGGTACGGCTAACCGCCCGAATACGAGCGATCTTTCCAAAGAGCTCGACACGCTGGGGTGCGAGTTCAACGCATTTACGGGACAGGAATTTACCGGATATTATGCAAAAGGAAAGGTCGCAGATTTTCCAAAACTTATTGATATTATTTCTGACCTCTATCTAAACCCGCTCCTTAAAGAAGATGAGATAGAAAAAGAAAAGGGTGTGATTGTAGACGAGATAAATATGTATGACGACATGCCAATGCAAAAAGTGCACGAAGTGTGGACGAACCTTTTGTACGGCGACCAATCCGCCGGGTGGCCTATCACCGGATTGCGCGATGTCGTGCGGGGAATGTCCCGCAAAGATTTTGTAGCATATCGCAAGGCGCATTATGTGGCAAGTGCAACAACGGTAATCGTGTCGGGGAACATCGATACAATCAAGGCATTTAAAGAGATTACAAAAAGATTCAAAGGTATCGCGTTAAGCAAAAAGGGTCGTAAGAAAAAGACGCGCGATATGCAACAGGCACCACAGGTTGCCGTGCGACACAAAGAGACAGATCAAACACATTTTATTCTTGGGGTAAGGTCGTTCCCGATTTACGACAAGCGAAATTCGGCTCTCTCGGTGCTTGGAGGCGTTCTCGGCAGCGGTATGTCTTCACGACTTTTTCGTAAAATACGCGACGAGATGGGAGTAGGGTACTATGTGCGCGCAGGTAACAGTGCTTCAACCGACAGTGGATATTTTGCAATATCGGCAGGTGTGTCAAATGACCGCCTCGAAGAAGTGTTGCGTGCGGTGATGGCAGAACTCGAGAACTTGAAAAATAATCTTGTTCCTGCGGAGGAGCTTTCAAAAGTAAAAGAGCATCTCGTCGGGATGATGTATCTCGGACTCGAGTCGTCGGACGACCTTGCCGAATATTATGGCGTACAGGAAATTCTTCATCGCGAGAATGAATTGCCGCAAGCAAAAGAAAAGCGTATTCGCGCAGTTACTGCCGCGGACGTTCAAAAAGTCGCACGCACGATATTTATCGAGAAGAATCTGAACCTCGCATTGATTGGACCGTTTGAGAAAGGGGAGGCGTTTTTGCCAATTCTCGCGCTGAAGTAGCCGCCATCATGCAGATGCTCCGTTGGCTATATGGGAAATAATCGTGTATGATGATGGTATGCCAGTCAAGAAAAAAGACAACACTATCTCTATCAGCGCGGGGACTATCATCAAAACCGTCGCAATCCTCTTGGGCTTTGTGGTGTTGTATTTGTTGCGTGACCTCTTGCTCGTCATCTTGACTGCAGTGGTTCTCGCATCTTCTATCGAGCCCGCCGTAAGGTTACTTGCGCGTTACCACATTCCGCGCATTCCCGCGGTGCTTGGCGTGTACATCACGCTTGCAGGACTTTTTGCAGGACTTTTTTATGTGTTCGTGCCGGCATTCGTCAATGAACTCGTGGATTTTTCTCAAAAACTTCCCAATGTTGCGCAGGAGCTCAACTTGGGGGTTCTGGGCGACAGCTCAAGTGTTCTTGAGAAAGGGAAAGTGTTGGCAGGTAAAATTACTGACGGTACTGCATCGATAGAGCAGATATTTGCGGCACTCAGTAAATTTTCAGACGCTTCAAACAATATGACCGGGGCAGTAGTCGCTTTTTTTGGCGGGATGTTCAGCTTTATCCTCATTATTGTTCTCTCTTTTTATTTTGCGATGCAAAAGAACGGCATTGAGGATTTTTTGAGGATTGCCATCCCTTTTAACAATGAAGAATACGCGATTGATCTGTGGTCACGCTCAAAAGAGAAGATTGGCAAATGGATGCAGGGACAACTCTTGCTCGGCGTGCTCATCTTTGTTTTGGTGTATCTCGGGCTCGCATTGTTTCAGGTGCCGTACGCACTTACCCTCGCGCTCCTTGCGGGAGTTTTGGAAATCATCCCTGTTTTTGGGCCAATCATTGCCGCTATCCCCGCAGTGCTCATCGCATTTTCAACAGGAGGAATGTCGCTTGCTCTCGTGGTGGTGCTTATTTACGTGCTGGTACAACAGTTTGAGAGTCAGCTCATTTATCCGCTCGTAGTGCGAAAGGTCGTCGGCGTGCCGCCAATCATCGTTATCCTCGCCCTCATTATTGGCGGACAGCTTGGCGGGTTTCTTGGTATTTTGATCTCGGTTCCAGTCGCCGCGTCGCTCATGGAGGTCGTCGACGATATCGCCACGCGCAAAAAGAGGTTTACTGCATAATGCCGTTATTATTGAAATGAGTTCCAAGTTCTACATCACTACACCAATCTTTTATGCAAATGCGAAGTTGCACATCGGGCATTCGTACACGCTCGTGCTTGCCGATATTGTGGCACGGTATCATCGCGCACAAGGTGAAGAAACTTTTTTCTTGACGGGTGCCGATGAACACGGTGACAAGATTCTCCGTACGGCACAGGCTGCAGGAATGAGCCCGCAAGCATTTGTGGATCAAAATGTAGCGGAGTTTAAAGAGCTTATGGTAGCGCTGGAGATATCGAATGATTTTTTTGTCCGTACATCTGATTCGGTCAATCATTGGCCGGGTGCGCTTGCGCTTTGGCAGGGGCTTGTCGCCGCAGGTGATGTGCGCAAGGGAATTTATCAAGGATTGTATTGTGTGGGGTGCGAGGCGTTTATTACAGAAAAAGATCTCGTTGATGGTAAATGCGCACTACACAATACTCTTCCTGAACACATTGAAGAGGAAAATTATTTTTTCAGTCTTGCCAAATACGGTCCCGAGCTCAAGCGTTTGATTGAAACGGGTACGCTCAAGATTACTCCCGCATCAAAAGCGCATGAGATGCTCGCGCTCATTGCTACAAGTGGAAAAGACGGCGGACTTGGCGACATTAGCATCTCGCGACCAGAACGAGAGATCCCGTGGGGGATTCCCGTTCCCGAAGACCCTTCCCAGCTCATGTACGTGTGGTGTGATGCGCTTTCGAATTATCTCTCGGCGCTTGGGTACGGACGCGCGGATGATGAAAAATTCCGCACCTTTGCCTCAATGGGCACTATTTGACACCGCAGACTCGGTCTGGCGGCCGCTCCCGCGCGAGATTTTGGCACACGGGTTCATCACTTCGGGCGGGAGAAAGATGTCGAAATCAATCGGCAATGTTTTGCGAGCGGAAGATTTTATTGCAGAGTATGGCGTGGAGGCGCTTCGCTACTATTTTGCGCGCGAAATCGTCCCGACAGACGATGGCGACTTGACTGCCCCGCACTTCAAAGAAGTGTACAATGCGAATTTGGCAAACGGCCTTGGCAATCTCGTCTCGCGAACACTCAAAATGACGGAGCAGTATTTCGGTGGTCGTATTGCGGGTGGAACTGTCGAGAATCCTCCGTTCCACGGTAATATTGCTCCCGTGACAGGGTTCGACGTCACGGGTGGCGTCAATGTACCGTATGTGGTGATTAATGATATTTTGCCACGCTACCATGCGCACATGCGTGCGCACGAGGTAAACAAAGCCGCCGATGTGGTGTGGGAGCTCATCGGGAAACTTGATCAATACATTACGGATTATGAACCATTCAAGCTGGTCAAGACCAACTCCAAGACGACGGAGCTTGTGCTGTGGGGTGTGGTGTACGGGCTTTCGCATATCACGGAGATGATTGCCCCCCTGATGCCGCAGACTGCCGATACATTGCGTCGCCTAATCAAGCAAGAAGTTTCCGAGGATGTCGGCGAGAATATTATTTTTATAACCGAACCTTTGACCCAACCGCTTTTTATGCGTAAGGCATAGAATTCATTTGAATACCGTATGACTTTCCCGCAATTTTTTGATGTTCATGCGCATGTGAATGACGTTCGATTTGATGATGACCGCAACGCTGTTTTGGAGCGGATGCAGGATCGTAGTGTGTGGGCAATCATGATAGGGACCGACCGCAAGACCTCGCAGAGCGTTGCGATGATGGCTTCCTTTGGCGATGCACACGGTGTGTATGCCGCTATTGGCGTGCATCCGATCGACAATCCCGAGGAACGATTCATGACGGAGTTTTTTGACGAGCTTGCACTTACGAAACGTGTCGTTGCAGTGGGGGAATGCGGGCTTGATTATTCACGCCTGCCTGCCACGCTTGATGTGCTTGCGGAAAAAACACGCCAGAAAGAACTTTTCCTCGCACAAATCGATTTTGCGGTGAAGCACAACCTTCCCCTCATGATCCATTGTCGCGACAGCGACAAGGCGATTGCCGATGCGCATCGAGATGTTCTCGCAATCCTGCGGGACAAGAAAACCAGCACACCCGCACTTTCGGGGAACATCCATTTTTTCTCGCAGACGATTGATATCGCGCGCGAGTATTTTGCGCTCGGGTTTACGATTTCTTTTACGGGAGTTATTACCTTCTCGCGCGAGTATGACGAGGTCGTGCGACTGTCGCCCCTTGACCGCATCATGTCCGAGACCGACTGCCCGTATGTGCCACCGATACCGTACCGTGGCAAACGCAACGAGCCGATCTATGTAGAAGAAGTGGTGAAAAAGATCGCCGAGATCCGCGGCGAGGATTTCGAAACCGTCCGCGCGGCACTCGTCCAGAATGCGTTTCGGACATTGAATATCCCGCTTCCAGATTGAGAATAACGCATGGCAGGGACATCATTTATGATCATGATAAAAAAATATCTTAAACTTTTTGGGAAAATACTCGCAATAATTTTTACGGTGAGCGTTATCGCCTACATTATTCTCGTCATTGTGGTGCGTCCCTCCAACGACCGCGACTGGATGCTCGATCAGGCGGTGCTCCCGTATGTAGACATAGACGGCAACCGTATCGCCATCCACAACATTCGCAACTTTACCTACCAAAGCACGAGCGAGTATACGCCGAATTATTACGATGCTACTTTTGATCTTGAAAAGTTAAGAAATATCTATTTTATCGTCGAGCCGTTCTCGGGATATAAGGGTGCGGCACATACGTTCCTTAGTTTTGAGTTCGATGGGGATCGATTCGTCTCTATTTCCATAGAGATTCGCAAAGAGAAAGCGGAGTCATTTTCTGCCGTGAAAGGCGTGTTCCGAAAGTATGAGCTCATGTATGTTATCGCTGACGAACGCGATGTCATAAAATTGCGTTCAAACTATCGTCATGACCTCGTGTACCTGTATCCGCTCAAAGCTACTCCCGAGAAGATGCGCGCTGTGTTTGTTGACATGCTTCTGCGCGTGAATAAGCTCAAGGCGAAGCCGGAATTTTATAACACCATTACGAACAATTGCACGACGAACATCACAAGCCATGTGAACAAGATTACGCCGGGACGCGTGCCGTGGGATATTACGTTCCTGCTTCCGGAAAATGCCGACAAGTACGCGTACGATCTTGGCTTTATCGATAACACCCTTCCTTTTGAGGAAACGCGCGCGGCGCACCTCATCAACGAACTCGCCGAAAAGTTTGCGGACAGCCTCGACTTTTCCCTGAAGATCCGCGGGAGATGAAGATTTGCTAAAATGATCAAAATGACGTATTGTTTTTGGAGGACATTAAAGCATACTAGAGGCGGCCGCCGAAGGCTTTGGGGAGAAGAGAGGGGGTGTTCATATGGCACGCACACAAAGGAAGAAAAAGCACAAGGTGAAGGAGGAGCTTATTAATTGTCTCGTGGTTGCCGCAGGATTTCAAAATCTGCATCCCCACCATCAGCCGGTGGCGCTTAGGGCGAAGATGCGACAGTTTCTCCGCGATCGAGACGTTGAAGTATGGGATGCTTGTACTCTGGAGGGTTTGGTGAAGAGAGTCAGAAATAAAGTATTCCGTGATATCGTGGAATTTGATCGCTTCATACTAACAAGAGACGATTACCAAAGAATACGTCTTGGTTACCGACAGCACATTTAATGTTTTGCGCGTTATAAGATTTTTTGCCGTTCAGTCTGTGGCTGGACGGCATTCTCTTTTTTACTAAGAACCCATCCACTATCTCGCGGTACCCGCCTCTGAAACCATTATTTTTAGGCGAAAAACAAGTCGGAGTACGAACCATAATGAATTATGGTTCGTA
>LCOP01000045.1:0-6145 GCA_000996605.1 Parcubacteria group bacterium GW2011_GWA1_47_8 | reverse complement strand
GAGTACGAACCATAATGAATTATGGTTCGTACGAGACGAAGTTTTGTAGCCAGAAATAAGGGTTTCAGGGAAGGGGGAAGATAGTGGATGGGTTCTAAGTCCCGTGTTCCATCGGCGATGCCTATGCATGTTCTCCTTCATTACAGCCCATTTTGACTTTTCGGCTCTCGTCTGGTAGGATAGTCAGATTACCAGGTTAATTGAGAATATATGAATCATACAGAACACACGGAGCCTCGCGTGTATGAGCTAGGCTACCATCTTGTTCCGACTATTGCCGAGGAGCATATCCCGGAGATGTCGGGAGCCGTGCGTGGAATGATCGAACAGATTTCCAAAGAGATTATCTCCGAGGAACCTCCTGTCTTTATCGACCTCGCATACCCGATTGTCAAAGTAGTTGAGCACAAGAATAAATATTATACAGAATCGTATTTTGGTTGGATCAAGTTCGAAGGAGATCCTGCCGGAATTGCGACGCTTGAAGAATCGCTTAAAAAGAATGATAACATTCTTCGATATTTGGTGACGAAAACGCTTCGCGAGAATACTATGATTGCCAAGAAGTTCCCGGGATCAAAGATGAAGCGCATGGGTGAAGAAGCGCCGCTTGCGAGTGCGCCCGAGCTTGCTCTCTCTGAAGTAGCTGAAATGGTCGATCACGAAGTGGTTCCCGTCGGATCGACGGTGTCTGACGCGGAGCTGGACAAAGCTATTGAAGAATTGGTAGCATAAGTAAGAGCTTATTTTTTGGTGCATTCCTTTGTTGCCCGTTCCGTTTTTTCCCGCGCAGTATTGCTATACAGCTTGGTCAAAATACTCACGGGCGCCTCGGAATGCATCCAAAATATAAACCCTCACATCACTTTGATTTCAATCAGTAAAAGATAGAAAATTAAACACAATCATGTACATCAATAAAGCAATGGTTTACGGAAACTTGACACGCGACCCGGAAATGAGGGCGCTTCCGTCGGGTCAGCAGGTGGCAAATTTCAGCATCGCGACCAACCGCGTATGGAAGGACAAAGCGGGAGTAAAGCAGGAAAGCGTAGATTATCACAACATTGTGATGTTTGCAAAACTTGCCGAACTCGCCGCACAATACTTGAAAAAAGGCTCGAGTGTATTTATTGAAGGCCGTATGCAGACGCGGAGCTGGGACGACGCAACGGGCAAGAAGTATCGCACCGAGATCATTGCCGATACGATGCAGTTTGGACCGCGTGCCGCAGGTGGTTTTGCAGGAGGAGCACCGGCGACGGGAGCACCTACTGCCTCCAAAGGAGGGAAGAGTGCGCCAGTCGCCGCATCCGAACTCGAAACGATCGAGTACCCCGAAGAAGACATTAATCCTGACGATATACCATTTTAGAAAATTAAGGAGCGAACGCAGAATATATTGTACCAGGTTATATAATTTTCTTACCCGCCAAAGTTTTTCACCCGCCAAAGTTTCAAAGAAACTTAAACGGGGAACAAAAAACTTAGGTGGGTGGAGATTTTCAACCTCGCTTCATTCAAAGAAAATCAACTACCATGAACAAAAACAAACAATGCTATTTTTCAGCAAACAATATTAAACTTATTGACTACAAAGACGTAGAGATTATCAAGAAGTTCTTGAATCCTCACGCGCGCATGATCGCAGGCAAGCGCACCGGCGTGTGTTCCAAGCATCAGCGCCAGCTCGCGAATGCCGTAAAGCGTTCGCGTTTTATGGGGCTTCTCCCGTACGTAGCGCAATAGGAGAAACAACTGACCAAGGAAGAACAACTAACAACTGACAACGAGCAACAAAGACCCAATCGCTACGCGATTGGGTCTTTGTTAATTGTCCGCAAAGCGGTGTCAGTTGTTTTCCCTTTGTCAGTTGTCCTCCTCTTACCTTTTATCCACCCGTTCCGTATATTCGCCGGTTTCCGTATTGATACGGAGGACATCACCTTCATTAATGAACATGGGGACGTTTATCGTCGCACCCGTTTCGAGGACGACTTGCTTTGTGCCGCCTTGGACTGTGTTGCCGCGCACTGCGGGGGCGGATTCTTTGACCAGAAGCTCCACTTTGATCGGAATACGGATGCCGATGACTGTCTCGTCAAAGACGACCGCGGTAGCGATAGCGTTCGGTTTGAGGAACTTTTCTTTGCCCTCGAGTACGGCTTCTTTGAGGGTGAAGCGCTTTGAAGGATCGTCTGCTTCGCAAAACCACGTTTCGCCGCGGTTTGTGTAAAGGTATTTAATCTCCTTTGTTTCGATGTCAGCCTCTTTTACTTTGTCTGAAGCATGAAATGTTGCGGGGATGACTTTGCCGGAAAGAAGGCTCCTGATCTTGGTCTGATTCTGGGGCTTGCGCTGTTGCGTGCGTGCCACATGGGACTCGACGACCTCGTACGGTTCGCCCTGGTACACGATGAACTTTTTGGGGGTGATTTCGTTATATTCCAACATGATGAAGGCATAATATCCCAAAAAAGGTGGAAAGTCCATATTTGATAGGGGACACAGCCTGCTTTGGTCATTGCCCACGCGAGGGCTTGACAACAGGATAGTTTTCTGCTAGAGTTTAGGTTGGTAAATAAAAGGACCTGCGATTGCAGGAATCGTTCATTGAAAGCAAAATATGATTACTTGGAAAGGAGATCAGTCTATGATGACATAGAGATGCAAGGATATACGGATGTAAATACTTATTCTTCAATAGCTTCAAGAGGGAATTCAAATGAAAAACTTGAAAATTTCGTTAATTGGTGTCGCCTTTGTTCTTGCCTTCGCTTCGGCGGCTCATGCGGACTCATGGATGGATTTTATGTCTTTCATGAGTAACTCGAGCTTCCTGCACGGGAAAGGAGTCTCTGCAAACTCCGGGTCTGTATACGTAAACGGGGGATCCAGTGACGGCACAAGTGCCGTCGGGGCTTCCTCCCAACAGTACACGGGCGGCACGGTGTTTAGCACCGGCCACGGTCATCATGGACGTGGAGAAGGGCTCGCAGAGGGAAACACGAATACGTGGGCATCAATGAGCCAGTCACCTTCGGTGACTTCGGTCTCTACAGGCTCCAACGCCTCGAGTTTCACTTCAAGCTCGGGACATGTTACTTCCACGCAGTATGCGGGGAGTAACGTAAACGGGTTTGCGGTGAATTTTCCTGTTGTGACGGCACCGGTTGTACCAACAACACCGTAAACATCATGTAACACCCCGACGGAGGGATTGTCCCTCCGTCGGTACTTCTTCTAAAGGAAAGGAAAGGAAAAATGATGAAAAATACGATTCTGGCGGTGCTGATGTTTCTGGGCATGAGTGAGTTTGGCTCCGCGCATGCAGATTCCATTGCAAGCTCTGGTTCAAGTGCGGGCGCAACGTCGGTTGTCAATAACAATCCGACGGTGAATTCTGCCGTAGGCTCAAGCTCAAGTTCCGGCGTAACTCTTGACTCCGGTGCGGTGGCAAATACTGCCGTTACGGGAGGGTCGTCGGCTAACAATGGTGATATGACCGTCAGAACGGGTGATACCAATCTCACGTTTGAAGCGGCTCAACCACCTAAGATTCCGGCACCGGCGGCATTCGTGCCATCTGTGTCAGGTTCAACCCCTCAAATTTTTGGTCCCTTGAATGAGACTGCGAATGAGGCGGGACTTGAGTTTACCCTTTACTACCATGATGTTTGTCCGTCAAAAACCGTACGCGGTCTAGACTTGACGGACGAGGTATACGGGGGGGCATCTCGCAAGACGGAGATTGTTTTTTCTCCGCACTTAAACTATGTGCAAAGGGAGAAGGAACTCGATCGCAGTACGGAATGGAACGGCGCGGAGAAACACCGCGTAGAAGAGGCTGAGACGCTCTTTGACGCAAGGGTGAAAGGGCATTTCAAATGCCTCGGCATTATGACCATTAAGGCAGACCAGTCGAAAGCGGGGAAAGTTCCGCTCTCGACGGTCATTTCAGACGCGAAAGCTTTTCCGCTTCGTGAAATGAAGGGATACCCTCGAATCGTTCTCCTTTCTTCAACCACTAGCATAGTGGCAACAAAAGGGGTGGACAATCATGGGGGAGGTCTGGGGGCTTCGGCGGGTGTAAGCAGGTTCTTTGACCCTGTTTTGGGAACGCTTGGCGGAAGCGTCGGAACAAGTTCGGGGGTAACATTCCCCGAGACAAAACTCGGCACAACATTCATTGTTGCCGTCGAGGATCCGAACGGGGTCTTTATTGACCTCACCCCCTCACCAAAACCCTTGCCGATTTCGGAGGGTGGTCAAGTCAAAACGCCAGCTGTGGCGGAAAACAAACCGAGCGGACCGCAAGAGGATGTCATCATTCCATCGGTACCTACGGTGTCCCCAAAATAATCTGTTTTGTTGACAAAAAGGCCGTTTCGCATGTCGAGACGGCCTTAAATTTTGCAAAAAAATCCAAATCCACTTGGAGGCAAGGCATCCAAGTGGATTTACAGCGTCGCTTCTTCTTTGAGCTTGATGCGGATTGCTTTCAAAATCTCACCACGAACCGCTTTGTTTTCTTTTTCGGCGAGGAAGGCACATGCGGAATCATATCCGCGACCAACCTTTACGTCACCGTATGCATACGCGGAGCCGGATTTTTGGAGAATCTCAAATTTTTCACCCTTTTTGAGATTTAAAACCAATTTCACTTTGACGCGCCCGCCAATGACGTCGTCGCCTTTTTTGATCTGCGCGGTACGGCGAATGTCGAGCCGCACCGACGTGTAGAACTTGAGTGCCTTGCCGCCCGGAGTTGTCTCGGGATTACCGAACATAACACCGATCTGCATGCGGATCTGATTGATGAAAATGACGACGGTCTTTGACTTGTCGACGATGGCGGTGAGCTTGCGGAGCGCTTGGGACATGAGACGCGCTTGCTTGCCCACATGGTGCGCGCCCATATCACCTTCGATTTCGTCTTTGGGCGTGAGTGCCGCAACCGAGTCGATGACTAAAACATCTATTTTCCCTGAACGCACGAGGCTTTCGGTGATTTCGAGCGCTTGCTCTCCTGTGTCGGGTTGGGAAATAAGTAGCTCGTCGACATTGACGCCGAGCCTGCGTGCATAGTCGGGATCGAGCGCGTGCTCCGCATCGACGAATGCGCAGATTCCGCCGAGCTTCTGCGCTTCGGCGATGACGTGGAGCGTGAGGGTGGTCTTGCCCGATGATTCTGGTCCGAAAATCTCGACAATCCGACCGCGGGGAAGCCCGCCGACGCCGAGCGCATAGTCGAGCCCGATCGAGCCCGTGGGTATAGCGTCGATGCCGACTTTTGGCTTGTCGCCGAGTTTCATGATTGCCCCTTCGCCAAATTTTGCCTGGATCGCGCGAATCGTGTCTTCAATATTTGCACCCATTTCTTTTTTTGCTTCTTGTTTGGTTGATTTTTTCATCCCGTTAAAAGTTTAATTATTTAAGTTGTTAATAAATATTATTTACCCGCTTTCTATTTTTCTGTCCTTGGTAAAGTTGCAGAGAAACTTCTAACGGGATTCATAAATATGTTAATTACTGCGCGGTCGTTGTCGCGGTGGTTGGTGTGGTCGTCGCTCCTCCCGACGGTTTGACTATTGGAAACAGGGGAGGAAGTGTCACCTCGATCTGTTTTGTGTGCGAGCGGCCGTATCGGTCACTCGCTACCAAAGTCATTATATTATACCCTTCCGCGAGGAGCAATTTTTCAGAAAAGCTCCCCTGTAGGTCGAGGGGGATAATCGCGCCGTTGAGCGACAGCGCGTTTGTCCGCGCGGTATGCCCGCGAAGCGAAATGATCGACGTGGTTGCAACAAAGCCCGCTTCCGGCGCCGTGAGCACGATTTGAGGTCCTTTCACAAAGTCTTCGAGTGTGAGATATGCGTACCCGATTCCCAAGATGAGCGCGAGGGCAACGACGGCATATATGAGAAATTTTCGCGCCTGCATATATTGGTTCTTACACTGTCCCGCTTTCGTTCGGACTCGGTTTTTCAAGCACTTCGCGCGGCTTTGCGCCGTCACCGGGGCCGATGATATTGCGTTCCTCGAGCATGTCGATGAGTCGCGCTGCGCGCGCGTAGCCGACTTTGAGCCGCCTTTGCAGGTACGAGGTCGACGCTTTGCCCGCCTCTATAACGATCAAACGCGC
>LCOP01000044.1 GCA_000996605.1 Parcubacteria group bacterium GW2011_GWA1_47_8 | reverse complement strand
TCGCACCCACGTCGCTCGCCCCCGCCAGAGTAACACCTTTTGTATCATCAATCACCTGCGCATAGAAAAAGCGGTTCGACTTGAACACCGCGAGACGCGGACGCGCTTCGGTTCCTTTTACGCGCGCGCGAATACGATTGTGACGGCGTGTGCGTTGTGAATGTTTTGTAGTGAGAGTAGTCATAATAATGTGTGAAAATTATGCAGATTTCTTGCCTTGCTTCCTACGAACGACCTCGTCTGAATAACGAATGCCTTTTCCTTTGTAGGGCTCGGGTTTTTTGTTTGCACGAATCTGCGCGGCGAACATTCCTACGGATTCCTTGTTGATAGAAGAAAGCGTAATCGTGTTCTTTTCTACCACCGCCTTTACGTCTTTGGGTGTTTCCATGGGAACTTTGTGCGAAAACCCAAGACTAAATACAAGTTTCGTTCCCTGCTGTTCCACTTTGTAGCCGACACCTTCAATCTGGAGTTTTTTCTCGAACGCCTTGGTAACTCCCGACACCATATTCACCAAGTGCGAAGCGTAGGTGCCCCAGAGCGCCTTCGCCTCTTTTGAATTATTCTTGGGCGCGAGCGAAATAGCCGCGCCTTCGATCTTGATATTGATAGGGCCGGGGAAATCACGGGTGAGTTCGCCGAGCGGTCCTTTCACAGTAAAAACCGTACCGTTTTGAGTAACAGTAGTGCCTGTAGGGATCGTAACGCCTTTTTTTCCGATTCGTGACATATAAATAATTACCAAATCTTAAAGAGTGCCTCGCCACCAACCTCTGCCTTACGCGCCTCATCCCCGGACATGATACCCTTTGGCGTCGACAATACGAGGAGACCATAACCATTTCTGATCGGCTTGATGTCGGCAACCTTGAAATACACGCGGCGTGATGACTTTGAGATGCGAGCGACACTATCGATGCGAGGTGCCTTGCCAACATAGAGGATCCCTATTTCAAGAGCCTTGGCGACCTTCTTGCCCTTTTTTGCATACGATGCAATATATCCATGCTTGAACAATACGGTAGCGATTTCCTCTTTTAATTGAGAAAAGGGGACCACCGCCAAATCCTTGCCGGCGTTACCCGCATTCTTAATACCGACCAGCATGTCTGCGATTGGATCGTGCATAGTAGAAATAAATTACCAAGAAGACTTCTTAATACCTGGAATCTTCCCTTCGTTGGCAAGCTCGCGGAAACAAATACGGCAGAGATCAAAGTCGCTCATATAACCGTGCCTGCGTCCGCACTTGAAACAACGGCGAACAATGCGCGAACTAAATTTCGGCTTTTTTTGTGAACGCGCGATAACGGATGTTTTTGCCATGGATTGCGATAAAGAAAAATGGATTCGGAGATACTTCGGCTTTGCCAATATCACGCATGAATTCTTCTAGAGACGACCCGCTTTTGGTCGAAACAACAAGAAAAGATGCGGATTAAACAAAACGTTCCCCTGTTCTTGGAAACAAGAACAGTACGAACATCCTAGCATACCGTAGGATAAAGTCAAATCATTTCCCCCCTTCCGAAATCCAAAAACCACCAATGTTTCAATGATGTCCTTTGCTTCCTCTACAGGAACACCGCGCTGGGTACTCTGCACGTCGTTCACGCTCATAAAACCGACAATGGATCCGTCAAGCGTGATAATTGGCGCGCCGCTTGACGTGCCGCTGAGACGCTGGGAGAGGCCGATGTTCCTTAACGTTTTTGGTTCTTTATCCCCTCCGGCGCTCATGTCGAGATTCGTTATCACGCCGGTAGCAATCGTTTTTCCGTCACGTCCGCCGATGATAACCGCCGTCTGCCCAACCTTTAAAACATCGCTCCTTCCTAATGTAATAGAATTGAAAGACACCGGCTTCGTTGAAGTCGAAACCGCTCCTGCGAGTTTCAACCTCCCAAGCCCGAGAAAATGATCTTTGTCGTTCGAAAGAACTTCGAGCGTATAAGACACGCCGTCGATATCCGAGAGGAGCGTCCCGCCACCAAAGTTATTTCTATCGGTGACCACGAGCCCATCCGAAGACACGACAACGCCGACACCAGCCGAATACGCCGCCCCGTCCTCGCCTACAATTTTGAATGCAACGACATTCTTCGTATTGTGCTCGATTGCCGACACCAGAAAATCTTCATCTTTCATCACGATCGGCTTTGAAGGCTTTTCAATAACCGTGGGTACGATACGCTCGATCGTTTTCTCAACAACGTTGGTGATGCTCTGCGTGATAGGCTCTGGCATCTGTTGCATAAGTGTCACGACAACAATCCCCGTCGCCACCGACGAGACAAAGCTCACAAAAAGAGCAAGGAGAACTATTTGGGATCTGTTGAGATGTTCCATAAGGGTCAGGTATTAGTCATTAGGTTTTAGGTGTTAGAAGGTGTGTTTCCTAAAATATGAAGCATGCTTGTATTGCTTCATTCTACCCGATACGCTACTTTACTGCAACAAAACGTTCACTCACCACACCCCAGTCAATCGCTTTCCAAAACGCTTCGATATAATCCGTGCGCTTCAGACCGTAGTCGATTGCAAACGCGTGCTCGAATACGTCCATGATGAGGATGGTCGATGCGCCCGCAAGGTGTCCTCCGTCGTGCTCATTCACCCACACGTTGAAGAGCCGCCCTGTTTCTGTATCACGCGCCAAAGCGACCCACCCGATACCCCGCATCGCACCCGTTGCTCTAAAATCTTTTTCCCACGCATCAATACTTCCAAAATCTTCTTTAATCTTTTTTGCAAGGTCGCCTTTCTCGTCAATCTTTGCGCCGCCGGAAATCATATTGCCAAAATAGAGCTCGTGCAAACGCATGCCGTTCCACTCCCACCCGAAACGCCGCTTGAGCTCGTTCCAAGCTGGTGTCCCCAATTCGACGGTCCTCAAGAGATCAACGAGTTTATTCGTATTGGAAACATACCCCTCATAAAGGGTAAAGTGATTGCGCAAAAGGATATCTGAAAATCCTTCCGTCCCCAACAACGCTTCAAAATTTTTTGCTTCGTACATAAATTAATTAATAATTATTTTTTATTCAAGGGCAATCCAGTTTGCATTATACAATTAACGCCACTAAGTGGAATTTTCTCTATTATTATTCCCTCTTTTGTATCATAACTCATATCTACACAAAAGTATTGCTTCGACTCGGGAAGACGTGCCGCGAGCAAAAGACCCACCATGTTTGACCGACAGACCAAACTATTCCCTTCCCCTTTCTCCTCAACAAAATTGACTAGTCCGCGGAGGTATGAATCGGTAGCGAATAAGGAACCTTTTGTTTTGCAGCCTTCTGATACTACCTGCAAAGACTTCAGCCAGTTACTCCGATATATCTCCATGCGATCCTTTACAGAAACTAAACGAGACTTTACATACACATCATTCCAAGCAGGTTGAGTGCCTATGCCCGCCATGATAAGTATATTTTCCCAATTTTCCGCAAGCTCTTTTTCTTTAAGATTAAAAAATGCGCTACGCTCCTGATTAGGGCGGTACCACTCGATAATGTCGAATTTCCAACCCGCTTCATCCTTAACAAGATCGAAGCTAATGCCCGTGACCCATGCACCAAGACCAACCGCGATTCTTCCTTCGTTGATAACCATGATCGGGTATCTCAATTTTGGTTCCGGAAAAATAATCTCTCCCTTTTCGAAAGTAAAGGCGATGTCAATCATCCCCGGTTCAGGAAGCTTTATCAAAGCATCTCCCGAATCATACAATTTTTGTATATCTTCTTTCGTCCGAAACTCATTAGCATCTGCGAGTGCTTCTTTGAGAGATAGCTTCTTTACGGATTTTCTGAATTTTTCTTTATCTGTGTTGGTGGTAGATTTGTATGTTTGCAAATCTCGTTCATATCTCTTTTGTATTGCTTCAATTTCACTATAATCGAAGACAAAAAGAGCTAAAAATATTTTCAATTGAACGTAGTCCGGATCTGTTAATTTTTCAAATTCCTGACTTTCGGCAGTTAGAAATAGAGGGACGATTTCGTTTGTTTTTTGTTGAATAGTTTCATATACTTCTTTCTCCTTAGAGCTCTCGTTGAAATTTATATTTTCCGGAAGCCCCATCGCGTCATAGAGCAATTTTGTCTGTTCCAAAAATATTTTATTCGCTATCTCTTCAGTAAGAGCACTGCCCTCTACGCGTTGAGGAGGATTCTGCAACTGGTATACAAGCTGTTCTCTTGGGATTCCTTGTTGCAAATCTCGCGTATCTTCTTTAACAAAAAAACGGTACGCAAAAACCCCACCAAAAGCAAGTAGTAAAATTATTACACCAATAAACACGGAGCGTTGTTTTGGAAACTTATTTTGCGGAGCAAGCCTCTTAAGAGAGCTGGGTGCCGATGGTGTACCTAAACTGAGCCGTGCTTCATGTATAGTCTCTTGTTCCCAACCATTATCCATGAGTGTTTTTTCTACGTCCTTAAAATCCTGACCTTGAGCAATAGCATTTTTAATATATTCAGAAAGCTCTGGTTTCGCTATGGTCATAAGATAATCCTATTTTTTATTACTGATAAAAAATCACTGTTTCTATGTCACATCGCTCTGTGCTCGTGCTTCGCGGAGAAATGGAATGATGCGCGCGAGTTCTTTTGCTACATACGCGATGTCTTCCCTCTTTGTTCCTCTCCCCAGTGAAAACCGCCCCGCCCCTGCCTGCGCCGACGTCACGGCAGGCAAGCCCGCACGTTCCTCCCTCACTCTGCCTATCGCCAGTATAACATGCGAAGGCTCTTCGGAAGAACTCTTGCACGCGCTTTTCCCTGAAACGGCAATTCCAGCGGCATCGAGATACAGCACCAGCGTTTCGCTTTCCACCCCCTCAAACGAGATATTCAAAATGTTTGGCAAACTGTTCGCGAGGTCTCCGTTTACTGAAGTGCCCAAAATTTTTTTCAAAATTTTCTCCGCAAGCATATCGCGAAGTTTCGCAACACGCGCTGATTCCTTTGCTTTTATTTTTTCCGCATGCGCGAATACCTCAGCGAAGCCGACCGCAATCGCAACAGGTTCCGTTCCCGGACGACGCCCGCGTTCGTGTTCACCGCCATGCATAATCGGTGCCATATGCACTCCGCGTTTTATAAAAAGTGCACCGATTCCGCGCGGACCATATGTTTTGCCGGACGAGAGCGTCATCATGTCCACACCGAGGCGGAGGACATTGACGTCGAGATAGTTTCCCGCCTGTGCGGCATCGGTGTGAAAATACGGATATGCCGATTGATTCACTTTTCGCGCATGGCGAATTTCTTTCGCAATTTCGCGCACTGGCTCAATCGCTCCAATTTCATTGTTCGCATACATAATAGACACGAGTACGGTCTCGGGTGTGATGAGTTTGCGGAGCTCTTTTGTATCAATGAGTCCACGAGCATCAACTACCAAATAATCAACTCGCGTGCCTTCTGCTTCCATTGCGCGAACACACTCAAGTACCGACGGATGTTCGATTGCAGAGACAACGACGTGTGGTCGTTCGATACCGCGCGCCCGTGCCGCCTGAACCACACCACTTATCGCCATATTATTCGCTTCGGTTGCACCACTGGTAAATACAATCTCGTCGAAATGCGCCGCAAGAACCGTGGCGATCTTTGTACGCGCTCCCTCAAGCGCCACACGTGCAGCCTTCCCCTCGGCATGCAAGGCACTCGGATTACCCGTATACTTCCGCAATGCCTCCGCAACAACCCGCGAAACTCCCGAATCAACCGGCGTCGCGGAGGCGTGGTCTAAATAGATTCTTTTCATCTGCTCATCATAGCCCCGCATCAATTATTTTTCAATGAATTTTGAAATTTGGACGTCGGACGTCCAAAGAACACACAAGACGGTCCCCGAGCGGCTTTTGCAAAACCCTAGAAAATATGGTACTCTTTCAAGCAATATGATCTTGACTGCAACCTCCATCATCATTGCAATACTGATAATCCTTGTCCTCGCTTTGGGAACATGGCTCTTCCTCGTGGAACGACGCCTCCGGAAACTCCTTTCGGGGAAAAATGCACAGAGCCTCGAAGGCCTCATTGCCGAAATAGGCAGTGACATCCGCGCACTTCTGCAATTCCAAACCCAAGCCACCGCGCGCATGACAGACACCGAGAAACGCTTGAAGCGAAGCATCCAAGGTGTCGAGACGATCCGCTTCAACGCATTCAAGGGTAACGGCGAGGGTGGCAACCAAAGTTTCGCCGTCGCGCTCCTTTCCGAAGAAGGCAACGGCGTCGTGTTCTCGAGCCTCTACACCCGCGACCAAGTCCGCGTGTTCGCAAAGCAAATAAAAAACTTCACCTCCGAACACGAGCTGTCCGTCGAGGAAAAAGACGTCGTTGCACGTACCCGCCGTCCCCAAGGGGATTTCGGGCAAGCCCGTAAATAACTTCGTGTTCCCCTTTCCCTTACTTATCTATGCCTAAATCTTCAACCGCACAACATATCGTTCCCCGTCCGCCCATCGTCGTCATCATGGGGCATATTGACCATGGCAAGTCGAGCCTCCTTGATTACATCAGGAAGACCAACATCGTCGCAAAAGAAGCGGGCGGTATCACCCAACATCTCTCCGCATACGAAGTTTCGCGCCCCGCAAAAAAAGGGATCGTCGAGCGCATCACCTTTATGGACACACCGGGGCACCAAGCCTTTTCAAAAATGCGCGCACGCGGTGCAAACGTCGCTGACATTGCTGTGCTTGTCGTTTCCGCCGAAGACGGCGTCAAAGAACAAACAAAAGAAGCGCTCGCGGCGATTAAGCAAGCGGACATCCCCTATATTGTCGCGATTAACAAGATAGACAAGCCAAACGCAAACATTGAACGTACGAAACAAAACCTCGCCGAGAACGAAATCTAGGTAGATTTCGTTCTCGGCGAGGGTTTGTTTCGTACG
>LCOP01000043.1 GCA_000996605.1 Parcubacteria group bacterium GW2011_GWA1_47_8 | reverse complement strand
ATACTCACTCCTGTGGGACTCTCCCGCGGTACGGGGTTCTTTGGCCCCGCGACAATGCGACAGGTGGGGGCGATGGTGGGGAATAATTGACGGCTGACAAATGATGGGGAAATACAGGGGTGCGCCGCAGGCGCACCCCTGTATTGCATAACCGCATTGACTTTTAAGGCAAAAGCGCCTAAGATTACCCCTATGTCTGAAGAAAAAGAATATTTAAGTAAAGAGAAGTTCGATGAGCTTCAAAAGGAGCTCGATCATCTCAAGAGCGTACGTCGCAAGGAAATTGCGGAAAGCCTTGAGTTTGCAAAGTCTTTGGGTGACCTCTCGGAAAACGCCGAGTATCATGAGGCGCGCCAGGATCAAGCAGAAACTGAAGATCGTATTGTGAAGCTTGAACTTATGCTCAAATCGGCGGTGATTACCGAGAAGCACAAAGGCGGTGTCATCGGTATTGGTTCAACGGTTTCCATTAAAAAAGTAGATGAAAAATCTGAACGTCGCTATCAAATCGTCGGTTCGGAAGAATCAAATACGAAAGAAGGAAAAATTTCCAATAAGTCACCTCTCGGAGAGGCTCTCATCGGCAAATCAAAAGGAGACAAATTTTCCTACGAAACTCCATCGGGGATCGTGTCATGCACGGTGGTGAATGTGGAGTAGACGTTATGAACTCAAAAACAAAAAACCCTCGCAATGCGAGGGTTTTTTGTTTTTGAGAGGCGTGGCGAACTGTGGATAACTTTATTTGTAAAGTGGGAAAAAGTGCTATATAATTGTACTCAGGTGGGATGAAGTGGTAAATACCATTTTTGCCCCACTGGTTGCCCGCCTACTTCTATGCTCATCGGAGAATACATTCACACGCTTGATGTAAAAAAACGCATCGCACTCCCGGCGAAGTTTCGCAAAGAGCTCGGCAAAAAAGTCGTGGTGACTCATGGCTTGGACAACTGTCTCTTTGTGTATCCTTTGAAAACATGGCAGAAGGTCACGGAGAAACTCGCATTGCTTCCCATGGGTCAGGCGGATACGCGCGGTTTCGGACGCTTCATGCTTGCGGGTGCGGTAGAGAGCGACATCGATTCTATCGGTCGTATTTTGGTTCCGGATTTTCTCAAGGACTTTGCAGGACTCGATTCGCATGTCGCCGTCATCGGTGTACACGATCGCGTAGAGCTCTGGAATGAAAAAGTCTGGAGCACCTATAAAGGTCGCATCGAGAAACAAGCGGATGCGCTCGCAGAGAAATTGGGCGAGATCGGAGTTCTCTGATTCGTATGCCGGCCCCCGTAGGCACTTCCATTTTCTAATTGTGAATACACTCAAGAAAATTAGGTCGGAGCATATCCCCGTTCTTTTGAAAGAATCGATTGATGGTCTCGATTTCCACCCCGGAGAGCGTGTGTTCGAGGGGACGGTGGGACTAGGAGGTCACAGCGAGGAGATACTGAAAAGGATTGGCGAGCATGGCATATATATCGGTACTGATGAAGATGCACATGCACTTACTGTTGCCGAGAAACGCCTCGCCCCGTACTCGTGTACAAAAGTTTTCCACGAAGGGAATTTTCGCAAGCTGGACGAAGTATTGGATGCGGCAGGGTGTTCCACGGTGGACAAGATACTTTTCGACATAGGTCTTTCAAATCTTCAGCTCGAGGAAAAAGGGAGAGGGTTCTCATTCAAGAAAAGCGAGCCGCTCCTCATGACCTTTCGTCCCGAGCCGCAAGGGGGTGACCTCACTGCGCGCGAAATCGTGAACGAATGGGCAGAAGAAAGCATCGCGGACGGAGATTGTGCGCGGAGCATATCCGGGGTTCGCACGGTTCGGAAAAATTCACCCCGCAACCAAGACGTTTCAGGCACTCCGTATTGCGGTAAACGACGAACTCGGTGCTTTGCGGGAAGGCCTCATTAAAGGGTTTGCACGGCTCGCCCCTGGCGGACGTATGGCGATCATTTCATTCCATAGTCTCGAAGACCGTATTGTGAAAGCTTTCTTTAAAGCGCGAATGGCGGAAGGACATACGCTTATCACCAAGAAACCCATCGTGCCGTCCCCGGTCGAGGTCACCGCAAATCCAAAGTCACGCAGTGCAAAGTTACGCATCATTGCAAAAACAATTTTATGACTACCAAAGTACTAGATTTTAGTAATATTGAACGCAAGCTTTTTTGGATATTCTCAATATCGCTTCTTGCGTGCATCTTATTTTATATGTATGCAATGTTTTCTCTCACCGTGAGCGTCGTCGAACGTGATCGCCTAAGCCGTGCGACGCATGAGTTGGCAGCCAAGGTGAGTATGGTCGAAATTGAATACATGGAGCGGAGCAAAACAATCACCCTTGCGCATGCACAAGAGCTTGGGTTCCGTGAAGTCACGGCAAAGTTTACAGGGAACCAAGCCGCTACATTTTCAATGACGCAGTAGTAGACCATGAAAAAAGTGCCCCTCACGAATATTTGGCTTATCAACATTTCGATGTTGATTTTTACGTTTATACTGGTAGGAAAACTTGGGTATCTTCAGATTGTGAAAGGGGCGGAGTATCGGGAGAAGGTGGAAAATCAATACAGCATTTCGTCGGGCGTGACGCTTGAGCGTGGAACGATTTTTTTTACAGAAAAGTCAGGACGTAAGATTTCCGCCGCAACCATGACCACTGATTATACTCTCGCGCTCGACCCATCGCAGATTGGTGACCCCGTGAAGCTCGCGGACAAGATCGTGCCACGGGGGGGATTTGACCGAGGGGATTTTATTGCCAAAGCGTCGCTCAAAAATAGTCGTTATACGGAGATTGCAAAACACGTGCCAGAAGATGTCGTTATGGGGATTCAAGCGCTTCGCGAAAAAGGCGTGATTATAAAGAAAGACAAAAAGAGGTTATATCCCGGCGGTAGGACGGCGGCGCAAGTGCTCGGCTTTGTGGGGTTTCAAGGGGATGAATTGCGCGGACAATACGGCCTTGAACGTTACTACAACGACCTCTTGGTGCGTACGGGGAGCGATTCCTCGTCGAGTTTCTTTGCAGATTTATTCCTCAAGGCGGGACAGGCAATCGTCTTGAACCGCACGCGCGAAGGGGACTTGGTAACGAGCATAGAGCCTTCTGTTGAGGAATTTCTCGAACGGACACTTACTGACGATGTACTCAAGAAATACAATGCGGCCGGAGCGATGGGTATCATTATGAATCCCAAAAATGGTGAAATTTATGCGATGACTGGGGTGCCATCGTTCGACCCAAATAATTTTTCAAAAGAAAAGAATCCGGCGACATTTTCAAACCCTTTGGTCGAGGGAACGTACGAGATGGGGTCGATTATCAAAACGCTTACCTTGTCGGCGGGGATCGATGCAGGAGTAATAACCGCAAAAACAACGTATGACGATACGGGATCGATTATTCTCAATACCAAACGCATCAGTAACTTTGACGGCAAGGCGCGCGGAGTTGTTTCGATGCAGGAAGTTTTGAATCAATCGCTCAATATGGGAAGTACGTTTGTTGCGGGGCGTCTCGGACACGATCGATTTCGTGCGTATTTCAACGCATTTGGACTTAGCGAAGAAACAGGGATTGATCTGCCCAACGAAGCGGTAGGGAAGACGGGAAATCTTTCAAGCCCGCGTGACCTCGACTATGCAACGGCGTCCTTTGGGCAAGGTATCGCGCTCACGCCCATCGCAACGATTCGTGCGATTGCCGCGGTGGCAAACGGCGGGGTGTTGGTGATGCCACATGTTGTTAAGCAGACGGAATACGGTTTTGGAGTCACGACGGATTTCGTACCGGGGAGCGAACGGCGCGTGATAAAAAAAGAAACATCTGCCGAGGTCTCCCGTATGTTGACCGTCGCGATGGACACAGCGCTCCTTGAAGGTACGCTCAAGATGGAGCATTATAACATCGCAATCAAGACAGGTACGGCTCAGCAGGTGGGTAAAGACGGGAAATACTCCACGGATGATTACCTGCACACCTTTGTGGGCTATTTCCCTTCGTATGACCCAAAGTTTATTGTTTTGCTCATGGTGAAGAATCCGCGCAGTGAACGGTATGCTTCGCACACGCTTTCGGGGCCGTTTATGCAAATCGTGAAATTTTTGATAAACTATTATGAGATACCGCCCGACCGGTAGCTTTAAGCACCATTATGAATCCCGTTAGAGGCCGCGGTCGCTTTTGAGAGGATGAATGTTATAACGTCGAACAGATAAATTATAAGATAATTATTACACAGAGAACGCGGATGACCGCGACCTGTCTCTAACGGGATGAAAGCATTTTTAAGAAATATTGTTATAACCATACTGCGGGCGGAAGCGCGATTGACTCTTCTCAAATACAAGCCCAAGATTATTGCCATCACGGGAACCGTGGGCAAGACGTCGACCAAAGATGCCGTTTTCGCCGTCGTCGAAAAAGTTTTGGTTGCGCGCAAGAGCACCAAGAGTTTCAATGGCAAGCTCGGTGTTCCACTCACTGTGCTCGGTCTCGATAATGCATGGGCGAACCCGTTTCTGTGGGTTCAGAATATTATCCGCGGACTCGCACTCGTGATTACCCGTGAACACTATCCTAAGTGGCTTGTGCTTGAAGTAGGCGCCGACAATCCGGGGGATATCGAGCAGGTGACAGAGTGGATGCACCCCGACATCGCTATTGTGACGCGGTTCGGCACGGCCCCGGTACATGTTGAATTTTTCAAATCGCCCGAAGAACTTTTTGAAGAAAAAGCAAAACTCGTCAAGGCGCTTTCGCCCGCGGGGCTCCTCATCGTCAACGCAGACGACGAAAAAGTCCTTGCCTTGCGGAGCAAGACTAAGGCAAAGTCCCTCACCTATGGGCTTTCTCCCGAGGCGATGTTTCGCGGTTCGAACGTGCGCATTATGTACAGTAAGGGCAAACCACTCGGCATGACGTTCAAACTTGAGTACGACGGCAACGTATTTCCCGTGACGCTTTCGGGTGTAATCGGCGTGCAATCGGTGTATAGCGCACTCGCTGCGCTCGCGCTCGGCGTGTATCTCAAACTCAATATTGTCGACATGGTCGGCGCACTCTCCGAACACAAAACGCCCCCCGGACGCGTGCGGATTATTCCGGGAATTAAAGGATCAACAATCCTCGATGACACCTATAATTCTTCGCCTGTCGCCGCTATGGCGGCGGTGGAGGCACTAAGCAAGATAAAAGCAACGGGAAAAAAGATTGCGGTATTGGGCGACATGCTCGAGCTCGGTAAACTCACCGTAGAAGAACACAAGACACTTGGTGAGCATGCGGGCAACGTCGCGGACTGCATCTTTGCGGTTGGACCGCGCGCGAAATATATCGCCGAAGGGGCACTCGCGGGGAAGATCAGCGAAAAGAATATCCTGCAGTTCGACAATGCGCACGAAGCGGGGAAGTCTCTCGAAAATATTCTCGGAGAAGGAGATATCGTGCTCATCAAAGGCTCACAAAGTATACGCATGGAGCGCGCGGTGGAGGAGGTCATGGCGAACCCCGAGCACGCGGGCACCCTCCTCGTCCGCCAAGAGGAGGAATGGAAGGCGAAAGGGTAGGGGGAGGTGAATGTGGGATATTGAATTTAGAATAGGGAGTTGAGGGAGACAGGATGGTAAGTTCGATGAGTCCTTGAAATTTATACTTTTTTGATGTAAGTTGTCAGTTGTGTACTTGGTTTTTTATTGCTCGTCAGTTGTTTACCTCCAAGTGTTTTGCAAGGCCCTATCGTCTAACGGTTAGGACGGAAGCTTCTCAAGCTTTAAATCCGGGTTCGATTCCCGGTAGGGTCACAAAATTGAGGTCACGAAATTTTGTGACCCTAAGCAAGGCAACTGCTTGCCTTGCGTCCGGGGATCGAACAGCGGAGCATAAAATTTTCAGCAGAAAATTTTGCGAGCTGGTGCCCAGACCATAATTTTTTGGCGAAAAAATTATGAGTCGAGGGAGATTCCCGGTGGGGTCACAAAAGCGGGCATGCAAAAAGACTGGACAGTTCCAGTCTTTTTCGCTTTTGTGAGGGCGCAGGCATAATTTTTTAGCAGAAAAATTGCCGAGCCGGGGTCGCGAGCACTTACGTAGAATTTGAGCTTAGCGAAAAATTATACTTAGTGACTTGTGACCACACAGATTTAGTCGAGCTTTGCTCGACAATATTTCCCCGAATAAAACAAAGGCTCCTGACCCCATTTTCTTATTCCCTTATTCCCCAATTACCCGAAGGCCGACAGGGTTTGGGAATGAAATGCTAAGCCTCACCTCTACATTCTACTGAATTTTGTCGTCATTATTGAAACACAAAACCCAGTAGATTCTCTCATACTGGGTCCGGGGAGGAATCCTCCGCTTGCTCCATCGCTCCATCCGCTTTCTCTTGGCGAAATTCGGGGCGGACTATTTCTTGTTAAAGCGCTTAAAGTAGGCATCAATTTCATCTCTCAACTCAATGCCAACCCTCTCAAAGCAGTCGAGTAAATTCTTGTAGGTATTTTTACCGCCAAGGAAATCCCAAAACTCGTCTGCTACTTTAAGCTCGTTTTCTAAATCTAACATTCCCCGCATTGTCCATCGGGTATAAGGTTCCGGTTCGTAAGGATTATATGGAATTGCAATAAAAGTATTTATCTCTGCGTTAGGTTTGTTTGCCAAAACAACTGCAACCCACTCAAGTAGTGCACGCTTAAATTCCTTAAAGCCTCCGGCGTTTGGTTTTGCAGTTTTAATATCAAACAAGAAATATCCACCGTCTTTTGATTCAAACATTAGATCAACTTTTGTTGGCTTTACCTTGATCATATCGCCTGTTTGACAAACTTTTCGTATTCTCTCGATTTCTTCTTTTTTGTTTGGTGAACTTGTTGCTGTAATAAGACTATCAATAATTTTCTGGATTTCAGCTTGCGCGCCTGTACTGATTTGGTCTCCGGCTGTAGCTTGAGAAACAGCCAT
This sequence comes from Parcubacteria group bacterium GW2011_GWA1_47_8, assembly GCA_000996605.1. Taxonomy (GTDB): domain Bacteria; phylum Patescibacteriota; class Minisyncoccia; order Phycocordibacterales; family UBA1550; genus UBA1550. Next base: position 196 of record LCOP01000043.1, on the reverse strand, counting down.
TTTGAAATTCTTTTGTGCTAAAGCAAGACCAACCGGCTCAAAAATACTCGTGCCGAAATTAGTATTGAGAGAATGAATAAAAGAGTATAGAGCGAGATGGTCCAACCCCCACAAATGAGACAACTGCCTAAGGAATTTACGATATACTGAACGTATATGAAAACAAGAAGAAAGTTCTCGAGCGAACAGAAAGCTC
>LCOP01000042.1 GCA_000996605.1 Parcubacteria group bacterium GW2011_GWA1_47_8 | reverse complement strand
TTCCTGCTGTTCTGCGTCGGCCTCTACCGCTTTACGTCGCCAGCAGCCGTCGAAGAGCGTTGGCGCGGATTCGCGGATGACCTCGTCGCCGATCAACTCCAAGCCGGACGCGACATCAAGGTTCCACCGCATCCGAACTGCCAGTGCGCCGTGACCTATGCCAGCCCGGACAACCGCGTTTGGCTCGACGAACAAGTGCGCGAGGTGCTCGACGGCATTCCCGACATAGACAAGTTGTGAAGAGGTTGATCATATGCTGATGGTCGAACACTGCCGGAATAGGAGCATGACCGTGAGCCAGTCCAAACCGGCGATACCATCGCTGCCGCCCGAGAACATCAAGCACGAGATCAAGCCCTTTAAGGACGGCCCCGCCTCCGCCGAACCAAAGGAAGTGTTTTTTTGATTCCTCAAAATTTTTATCGTGCGGAAAATCATATTTTTCCATTATTGGCACAGGGACGGGAATGACTTGTTTCCTGAATCGGGAATAGGTTCCGTGCACGGTTTTATTGCCGTAGCCTAGAAGAAAATCGGCAATCCCCGGATTACTGGTAGCAGGGCTTGTCCGCGATGGAGCAAGCACCACACCTCTTCTTTTTTCGAGGGCGCGGATTCTTGCTTGTTCTGCATTGTTTTGAAATTCCGGGTATGATGCCACGAGATGCATGACTTTGATGCAGTTCTTCGGCAAGTATGGCGAGAGACGCTCAAGGTTGTACTGCATGTCAATGCAAACTGCATATTTTTTCCGGGGAATAAAACGATCATTGTCCCAATTGATAACATCGACATCGTATCCGCGTTCTGAAAATAAACGCGCGATTTCTGGAGAAGCCCAGTTATTTGAATGCGGGTCGGTATAGAACTCTCCCGGAGCAAGGGTGAACGGTCCCGTCAAAAAAGAAAGAAGGACTACCCCTTTCTTTTTCCCTTGGTGAGGAATAAATGCCCTCCCAAAGAGTTTATTGGTGATCTTATTTCGGTAGGCGAGCAGGTACCGCCTTAGGATGTTTTGCATAATGCTCATATTTTACCATGTTTTTAATGCTTCACAAACCTTTTTGATATGTTATGATGCAAAGAATATCAATGAATTTCAAGCATGAATCTAAAAGACAAAAAAAACTCAAGGGCTCATCATAAGGTCAAATTATCTCACCAATTGGATACTTCTTTTGATTTACAATCGAGGGGTACGAAAGGGAAGAAAAACAATGTACTCATTGTGGGGGCCGGTTTGGCAGGGCACCAGATCATTAGGGAAATAAAAAAAGATCGGAGGCCGGACGTTCTTATCGCTGGAATCGTTGATGACGATGAAAAAAAGCAAGGACGTACCATTAACGGCGCACAGGTTCTTGGCACGATTGACGATATTCCCCGTATTATACAAGAAAAAAAAATAGATCAAGTGTTGATTTCCACGCCATCGGTCGGCGGAGCGTTTGTCGCTCGAGTTACCCGGTTGCTTCCGCTTCATATCCCCATCAAAGTTCTGCCAAGTATTTCTTCAGTGATACTGGGGAAAGTTGATTTGTCGTATGTCAGAGACATCGACCCATCTGATCTCATCGGGCGTCCGCTTGTAAAATCAGACCAGCAGTTCATCTCTAAAAAAGCGAAAGGAAAGAGTTTTCTGGTCACCGGAGGCGCCGGCTCCATTGGAAGCGAGATCGTGAGACAGCTCTATGACTCGCCGGCAAAGTCAATTATCGTTGTGGATTCTTGGGAAGAGGGGGTATTCAACTTGCTGGAGGAATTGCATGCAAAACACGGAGCTCATCGACCCAAAATAAAAGCGTTCATTGGGAACGTGCGGGACAAGAAGAGGATTGAAGAAATTTTGAAACTCACTCGGGTTGATGTTATTCTGCATGCCGCCGCGTACAAGCACGTGCCGCTCATGGAAGACAACCCTGATGAGGCGCGCAAGACGAATTATCTCGGCACAAAAAACATGCTTGATCTCGCCGTAGCGCATGGCGTGAAAGATTTCGTGCTTATTTCGACGGACAAAGCGGTGAACCCCACAAGCGTTATGGGGGAATCTAAACGCGGGGCGGAGCTTTTGGTGAAGATATATGCAAAGAAAAATCCGAACCATCGATTTTGCGCGGTGCGCTTTGGCAACGTCCTCAATTCCTCGGGCAGTATTGTTCCAAAGTTTTTGAAACAAATACGAAGTCGTTCCGCAGTGACAATCACCCACGCGGAAATGACGCGTTATTTTATGTCAATTCCCGAGGCGGTTTCTCTCGTCTTGTCGTCGTGGATCATATCGAAAAATGGACAGATTCTCCTTCTTGATATGGGAGAACCGGTAAAAATAATGGATCTTGCAATCAACCTAATCAGGATTCACGGCCTCGAGCCACATAAAGATATTCTTATTAAGGAAACCGGGATACGCCCGGGAGAAAAGATCCATGAAGAGCTTGCTCATGACGAGAGCAATATAAAACAGAGTTCGCTCGAAAGGATTTTTATCGCCGAGGAGCTATAAAATCAATTGGTATGATATTGCTTATGCGAGTCAAGCCAGAGTTCTAGGCAGAGGAGAACCCATATTTTGTAATAGTACGAATCTTTTTTCTCTCCGTAGAATTTTTCAATAATTTTGCCAATCTCTTTTTTGTCGAGGTATTGGAATACTTCCGCCTCGGGAGCCAGGAGCGTTTTATGCACCAGATCTTTAAAAGCGGGTTCCTTGAGCCACATTTTGACAGGCGCGCCAAATCCTTGTTTTTTGCGGTTTACGAACTCGAGAGGCATAATTTCTTGTAAAAGATCTTTTAATATTTTTTTCCCGGTTTTCCAATCTTCTTGAGGCAGATTGAAAGCGAATTCTGTAAGGTGATGGTCAAGAAAAGGAGAGCGCACCTCAAGAGAATTCATCATGCCCATGCGGTCTGCTTTGGTAAGGAGCTGGCCGGGAAGATAAGTAGTCAAGTCAAAGAGGTTTATTTTTGCAATAGGAGGAAGTTTGCTCCCGGCTATTTCCGGACTTAGGAATTCGTTAACGTATTTACTATTCTTGCCCCAAAGCCTCTTCCTTTCGCGTGCGCTCCAAATGGAGATGTTCCGGACGTATCCTTGAAAGGGATCAAGGAGCAACTTTTCAAAGAAGTGCGCCCGGTAGGACAAGTGGCGGTGCCGAGTGTACCATCCATAGCCCATAAAAAGTTCATCCGCGCCGTCTCCGGACAAAGCGACCTTGACCTTACTTGCCGCCAGTTTTGAAACTAAATATTGAGGAAAGTCCGAAGAATCCGCATGCGGTTCGTCGAAACATGCCATCACGACGCGGAGATTTTCAGTCATGTCGTTTTTGGCTTGGAGCGGGTAGTGGTCGGTACCGATCCTTTTTGATGCTTCGAGCGCGAACGGGAGCTCATTAATGTAGTTTTGATAACCGACGGAAAATGTTTTTATGGGAGTTTTCGAAAAAGATTGGGCAAGCAAGGTAACGAGTGTTGAATCAACCCCGCCGGAGAGAAACGAGCCGATTTCGACATCTGCGACCATTCTCTTTTTTACTGATGCGGTAAGTAATTGGCGCACCTTTTCTTTTGCGTCATCGTATGAGATGTTTATCGGCGCGTAGGATAATTCCCAATATTTCTTTTTGGTGAGGGTTCCGTTATGATAGGTTGCGCATTCGGCGGGCGCGAGCGTAAAAATATTTTTGTAAACAGTTTTGTGGGGTGGAATATACATGAGGGCGAGATAGTTGTCGATCGCCTGAGGATCAATGATCCCTTGTATTTTCCCTGACGCAAAAATCGCTTTTATCTCCGACGCAAAGATGAGATTGTTGTCTTGGTCGAACGCATAGTAAAATGGTTTTTTGCCGAAACGGTCCCGCGCCATAAAGAGAAGCTTTTTCTCATTGTCCCAGATCGCAAAAGCGAACATACCATCCAAATAGTGCAAACATCCTTCGCCGTGTTCTTGATACATCTTGAGGATCACTTCGGTATCGGAGTGCGTGGAGAATACATATCCTTTTGCTTCAAGATCCTTTTTTAATTCTCGGTAATTATAGATCTCTCCGTTAAAGGTGATTGCCATATCCCGCTTCGCATCCTTCATGGGCTGATGTCCTCCGGAGAGATCTACGATAGAGAGCCGTGTTTGCCCCAGGAGGCACGAGGGGAAGGCGAGCGTGCCGTGATCATCGGGGCCTCTCTTGGACAAGGAAGCAAGCATCAAAGGGATGTTTGATGCGTCAATGTTTTGAACATTATTCCCTGTTATGCCGATTATGCCGCACATATAATTATATTTTTATCCATTCTTTGGGAAGCACATCGCTCGTATCGGTGGTTTTTTTCTTCGGATTGTTGAACCATTTTGAGGGACCGATGACGATCTTGCCGGGGTTTTGAGAGAGCCATGCGCCCCACCAACCAAAGGAGCTGTTGGCGATGATCGCATGCTTGCAGAGACTCATGAGCCGCAGATCCTCGTAGTTTTTGTCTGCATTGTTGTGGTCAACGTACGTAACTGGACCGTCGAGAATGATATTCTCTTTCACCCATATGTGGTCATCCGAGAATATGAAAAAATGCGGACTTGCTACTTTCTCTGCGATGAGGGTAGCTGCCGTACGATAATAATCCAAGCCGCAGGTTCCATGGTACTCGTTGGTCGCTTGGTTGCTTACATAATCACCGCGTCGGATGTGCATCATGACCGCGGAAGTCGCGTCTATCTCTTTTGCCACCTCCGCATCTTTGCCTGCGAAGGGGGTCTTTACCGCCACTTCTTTGCGAATGATGCTTTCGATATCCTTGAAATATTTTTCAGTTTGCCAGAAACCATCGAGGTAAGCATCGCCTTGTGTATCGAGTATGCGCGGATTAAAATGGAATTGCCTCTCTTGCGCATATTTATGTTCGTCCGCAATGAATTTATTGTAGAGGAACCACTTTTTCCCCAGTCTTCGTTTGTATTTTTGGAATTTTACGACTTCTTCCATTGTTGCGAAGTTTTCAACAATATTGAAATGAGAGAGAGAATAGCGGTGAAGCTTATATTCCTCAAACCCCGTGATGTCGAGTTTGAGCTCCGTATTATTTCGCAGTGCCAAGTGCCTCCCCAATGCGTACTGAAAGAGCTGATTCCCTAATCCCCCTATGAGTTTTACGATGATCATACCTTTTAGTATACAATTTTTTCTTTGACCACGGCTATTGACATCTTCATACAGATGATATATACTAACATTTGGGGTAGGGTACTTAATTAGGAGGGTCTTCCAATGATAGCATGCACGGTTAAATTATTCGAGACTTTGAAGAAGAAGGTAACTGGTTCACATGTTCACCGGTGGGAGGAATCTCCGTGGGATGACAGCCTCGGGAAAAGTATTGAGCGCCTTTCTGAGGAGAGTTCGTTCGCACAATACAGATACTTCTACCGGTGTTCGTGCGGTGAAACAAAAGTGATAAGTCGTGTTGCGTTTATTTAACTAACCAAGAACTCGGAGGTGTACATTGAAAAATCAGCAATCTGTTATTGTCCTTGCAACAAGCACGTTCTACAATAGTCCTCAGGAACTTCGCTGTCGGCTCGCTTGTAAAACGATAAAGGACTTTGAATTACGAAACTCCCTTTCTCCTCATTTTCATACTACAATAGTAAAGGGCACCGTAGGTGCCCTTTACTATGAACACAAGTATAAATGTCTT
>LCOP01000041.1 GCA_000996605.1 Parcubacteria group bacterium GW2011_GWA1_47_8 | reverse complement strand
AAGCCGCACCTCTGGCGCGCTCTGCGAGATGTCCAGCAAGCTGTTCGCGAAGCCGGAGCGCGAATCGAAGTTCGTGTCTGTAAGGAAATCGAACAGTACCTGGAGGATTCCTGGTTCTGTCCCGACTCCGCACAAGATCGAGTTCGATCTCGCAAAGCATGGGACAAACGAGAAAACATCGTCAAGCTCATGCCCTTCTTCGTCTACAAGTGCGTGGCGAGCTAAGGCGATGACCGCCACCAACCGAGCCCCTCGTGGTAACAACCACTTGGGGCTCAATCTTTTTATATTTATTGAGTTAAGAATTTTCATAAAGAATTTGCCGCCAAAGCAGTAAATTTTTCAATAATTTGCGATTGAAAAATTTACTGAAATGAGTTAATCTTAACTCATTAGAAAAACTTGAAATTGTCATTCGTGCGGCTCCGCCGCCTTTCCGAATTTTCGCGGGGGGACTTCCTCGCCGCCTGTGGCGGCGAAAGCGGTTCGGACTAATTCAAGTATTCTGCACAATTCATAACTTGGTCAGAAAATTCCCACACGCGCAAGCGCGCGGGGGAATTTTCCTACCAAGCTATGAATTCAGGCTTTTGCTATGGGGCGCGTAGAGCACAGCACAACATTGAGTGGAGAAATTCGCTTGATTAACGGCGGCTTAACTAGTAAGCTAAGGTATAAGATATATGGGCATTGTACTTATCACCATTCCCGGAGATGTGAAAAAGCAGTTTGCAAACACACTTCACAAAAGGACACATGGTGTGGATTTGGTCATCGTGCAGAGACCAAAACACACTTCATTCATCGAGCGTATGGGGCGCCTAAGGCAGACTGTTGGACTACGCAATTTTCCGCGAGAATTGTGGTACGGATTTCTTTTGAGACTGAGTAATGCCAAACAAACACTCGAGTATTTTCGGGAGTATACTGTCGGAGATCCAGAGGAGTATATTCCTAATGTAATGGAAGTTGATTCGGTAAATAGTGATGAGGTCTACGCCGTGCTTCAGAAACTCTCGCCTAATCTCATAGTTGTTTGGGGAAGTTCAGTGCTTGCACCACGCATCCTCAAGACTGCAAATAAGACCATTAATTTACACATGGGCTACTGTCCTTATTATCGGGGCAAACTAGCTAATCAATGCGCCGTGCTTCACGAAGATACCGCACACATCGGGGCAACCATTCATTATGCGGAAGAAAAGGTGGATGCGGGAAGGATTCTCGATGTTGTCGTTGCTGATTTAAAAAAACCGCCCAGAGAAATGTTCCGTGATTTGCATGATAGAGCTATCGCACAGTGTCTTGATATCGCAGTACGACTTTTTCGTAGAGAGACTCTGTCGGCGCAAGTGCAGGATATATCACGTTCGGAAAATTTTTTGTTTAAAGATTGGACACCAACAACTCGTTACAAACTTGCAAAAAAAATGCTTTATTGGGAGCAGGGGTTTTATGAGCATGAGCGTGGTGCGTAAAACACTCTTTCGTGACGGGGGTTTGTTCGAGGGATATCGAGTATGACATTCGGATGTTACAACTCGTTTTCTTGCGGTCTCTGCCGCAGGGATTTTGATTCATAGAGTACTATATATCGTCGGTATAGAGATCATAAACACCATTGTGTTTGCGATACTTCTTGTTTGACGATATAATTAAAACCACATGAGCCTGGGGACAAAAATTAATATTATTTTACTTGTCACCATCGGTGCTGTTCTTTCTGGTGCGTTCTGGGTTATCTTCAGCGTTGAGTCTGCCACAATCAAAAATCAAGTGGTGAATGATGCGAATACCTCGGTAGACATTTTGCACAGCAATATCGAGCGCATGTTCGTACAACTCGAAGAGGCGCGCGGACAATTGCAAGAGAAGGTTGATAAGCTGAGCGCAACGGAGGGGATACAATATATCAATGTTACCAATACAAACGGCCAACATGCCGCGGCGACAGATCATACGCTTGTCGGTGCGTGGGCGCCCGCAGATGTTTTGGAGAACATTAAGCGGGTTATTGAGACCGGAAATCCCTTTGATATCCAAACTCCTCAAAAATCATTTTATAAAATTAAGCAATATTTCCCGATTTACCTTAAGGACGGAGACAAGAAGTCTCCCGTTATTGGCGTTGCCGAAGTCGAGGTTGCGGCACGGTCAAAGTCCAAAGAGGATGTCACCAATGCACAGAAATTAATCAGTCTTATTTCGACAAGCATTGCACAGGATATTCGTTCAATCGTTTTGACGAGAAATGAGAATATTAAGGTGATGAAGGATATTAGCAATAAGGTAGATCTCTACGAGTTTTTCCATGATCTTATTGTTTTTGATGATAAGGCAAATATTATCGCCAACACCGGCGATAAGGATGGAGAATTTGATAATGATTCGGTTGAGTACAGACGTTCTCGTGAGGGGGTATTGTCGGGGGAGCTCAAGGAATCGACCTATGAACGCGTCCACGAAGAAGAAAGGGTGATTGTTCGAATTATGCCGATTGTCGCTACTTCAGCAAGTGGACAGACGAAGATTATCGGAGTTACGGAGGCGCACATTCTTATTGCCGCATATGAAAAAAAGGTGACTGCCATGAAAGTTCGCTTGATCGAAATCGCGATTGGTGTCATGGCAGTGCTCCTCTTTGTTCTCTCGATTATCCTGCGCTTCACGGTGACGAGACCGATTAAAAAGTTTTCTCTGGTGGCGGAGCGTGTTTCTCAGGGCGATTTGAATCAGACGATTGTATACAAGTCTCATGATGAGATGGGGCGCTTTGCGGACGTATTCAACACAATGTTGTCCAACTTGCGCGAGTTTGATCAAATGAAATCGGATTTCCTTTCTGTGGTGGCGCATCAGCTCCGCACGCCGCTTGCGGGTGTGAAATGGGTGCTCAAGCTCATTGTTGAAGAAGATTTGGGTCCGCTCACTGACGAACAGCGCAGTATGCTCAAGCGCGGGTATGAGACCAATGAGAAGATGATTCAATTGGTAAATGACCTCTTGAATGTATCGCGTATTGAAAATGGAAAATTCAAATATACGTTTGCGGAAGATGATATTATGAGGATTATTCAAATCCTAACCCAGAATTCGGATCCTATCGCAAAGGAGCACGGGCTCGACGTGCATCTCGTCGCCGCGCATCCGATTCGACCGTTTCGATTTGATGCCGAGAAGATCCTTTTGTCCTTGCAGAACTTGGTTGATAATGCGATTAAATACACTCTTCCCGGGGGGCATATCACTATTTCCGTGGAACAAAAAGGAGATTATGTGGAGATCAAGATAAAGGATACGGGCGTCGGTATCCCCAAGGAAAGTATCTCAAAGCTCTTTTCAAAGTTTTTCCGCGCCCCGAATGTGATATACTTACAGACAGAAGGATCGGGGTTGGGACTCTTTATTGTGCGGAATATCATCGTACAGCATGGCGGGAAAATATGGGCGGAGTCGGAGGAAGGGAAGGGAACAACCTTTACGGTAACCCTCCCACTTCTCGAGGAGCTCTTGCCAAAGGAGGAAAAGGTGCCGTTTTTGGATAATAATGCGAAGGAAGGGGAAAAGGGGACTGTTGCCTAGTTCCCAAATTGTTTAATATATAATATACTAGTAGCAACACCTTATAAATATTTATGGATGAAAAAAAGAAAATTATTATTGTAGAAGATGATGCAATTTTGCGGGATGTGTTATTTGAGAAGCTCGAACGAAGCGGGTTTTCTGTTGATCGTGCTGAGGATGGTATCATTGCCATGGAGAAGATTCGCGCGCGTCGGCCTGACATGATACTTCTCGATATCATTATGCCGCGCAAAGGAGGAATGCAAGTACTCGAAGAACTTCATGCCGACCCGGCACTCAAAGACATTCCGATCATCATCATTTCAAATTCCGGACAACCTGTAGAGGTTGAGCGTGCACGGGAACTTGGTGCGCGGGACTTCCTCATCAAAGCGGTTTTTGATCCGAACGAAGTACTCGAAAAAGTAAAAAACATATTGGAAGGTAAAGACCAAGGCAAGGCAGGGTGGGATATTCGCACGCAAATGGTGGGGGGTGTCGCGGAGGGAACGACGACTCCCGCTCCTGTCGCAAGTGTAGCGCAAGCACCAGTAGCTACTCCGGGGCAAAGTACTTCTGGTAGTGCTTCTGCGCAAACTCCCGTAAATGCTCCGACCGTGTTTATTCTTGTCGTTGAGGACGACAAATTCCTCCGTGAACTTCTTGTGCGCAAACTTTTAAACGAAGGGTTTGTGGTGGAAAACGCAATCGAAGCGCGTGTGGCGTTTGAGATTCTTGAGAAAAAGAAACCAAGCATCATTCTTCTCGACCTCATCTTGCCGGGAGTGAGTGGGTTTGAGATCCTTGCGCGTATCAAAGAGGATCCGAAGCTTGCAGACGTCCCCGTTATTATTTTGAGCAACCTTGGCCAAAAAGAAGACGTTGACCGGGCGATGGCGCTTGGCGCGAAAGACTTTATGGTGAAAGCAAACTTTACGCTTGATGAGATCGTCACGAAGGTACGCACGGTGACAGGGGTATAATACTATCCCCCATTAACCTCTTCGCATTTTGCTAAAAATTTCGGCTGCGACTTTAAGAAAAATCTTCAGCATATTTCAATACGCTTCATATTTTTTTTCTTCTCGTCTCGCACGAAATTTTTAGCAAAATTACACGAAGGACTTAATAGGGGATGGTAATGGTATAAGAGGAGGGAAGGGGATAATTAACTTCACGCCAGTTTCGCAATTGCGAAACTGGCGGTATCCTGCTAAGATGGGCACATAAATATTGCGGGATTAGTTAAATGGTATAACTTCAGTTTTCCAAACTGAAATCGGGAGTTCGATTCTCCCATCCCGCATAACGATAAAAAATACCCGACAATAGAGTTGGGTGTTTAAAAAATCCAAGGGATGCCCTTAGAACCCATCCACTATCTTTTAACCCCTTCTCATAAGCAAAGATACGAACGCCAGTATGACCATTTGGCGACTTGTTGATAATTTTCTTTCACAATTCTTCCACAGCCTCCTGCATTTCTCCAGCCATGCAAAAGAACGTTCAACTACCCATCTTTTGGGTATTACCTTGAACGTATGTAATTCACTTCTTTTTACCACTTCAACCTCTGCGCGAATGAGTCGCTTAATTTCTTGAGCAAACTTCTCTCCTGTGTACCCACCATCAGCCAACATTTTTTGTACCTCAGAAAAATCTTCTTTGTGTCTTTCTGCCACAAGAACTGCTCCATCTCTGTCGGTCACGTTAGCGGTAGTCACCACAACGCCGTGAAGCAAGCCGTTGGTGTCAACCGCAATATGCCTCTTGATTCCTGAAACTTTCTTTCCCGCGTCGTAGCCTTTTTCCTTTGCGGTATCAGTGTTTTTCACGCTCTGTGCATCAACGATGACCATGCTTGTTTTCTCTTTCCGACCATTGAACAAACGATCCTCTCCAACATATTTTTTTTAAAACCTGCTCTAAAGTGCTCGGTTGTTTTTTCTTGCTTACCTTCTTTTCTTCACTCCATTTCATAAAATGCGCGTGGACTGTTTTGTATTTTGGATAGTCGTGCGGGAGCGCGCTCCACTGGCACCCTGTCTTGAGTACGTACTTTGAATTACGAAACTCCCTTTCTCCTCATTTTCATACTACAATAGTAAAGGGCACCGTAGGTGCCCTTTACTATGAACACAAGTATAAATGTCT
>LCOP01000040.1 GCA_000996605.1 Parcubacteria group bacterium GW2011_GWA1_47_8 | reverse complement strand
TTGAAGAAAAATTTACTTTTGTAGAGACCGCACCTGACTGCGGTTGTTTGGCATGGGTGTGGAAAAGTCAGGTTGCGGAGTTTCGTAATTCAAAGTATTAGATGTCAGTGGTTAGTCGTCAAGTGTGCAAGAAGCATAATAGGGTTTGCCCGAATGGGTAAACCCTGTTATGCTTCTTGCATGGATCTCCAAACTATTATTTTCCTCGGCCGTTCCGGTTCGGGCAAGGGAACGCAAGCACGTTTGCTCAAACAGTTTTTCCTCGAACATGCGCCCGAAACACCCGTTCTTCATATCGAGACAGGGGCGCACTTTAGAAAGTATCTCAAAGAGCCTGGGTATACATGGGACCTTGCGCGTCGCGTGGGAGAGCAGGGGCTTCTCCAGCCGAACTTTCTTGCGGTGTGGGTGTGGGTGTCGGAATTTGTAGGGAAACTTGTCGGGAATGAGCATGTAATCTTTGATGGTGCACCACGCACGCTTTCTGAAGCGAAGATTTTGAACGGCGCACTTTCTTTTTACAAGCGTCCCAATATCACTATTATTTTTTTGAATGTGTCGCGGGATTGGGCGGAAGATCGTTTAAAGATTCGCGGGCGTGCAGACGATGTGAGTACTGACGTCATCCATCATCGATTGGCATGGTACGAAGAAGAAGTGGCCCCCGCCATCGAATTTTATCGCGGACAAACGGAATACAGGTTTCTCGAGGTGAGTGGCGAGCAGGCACCCGAGAAGGTTTTTGGAGACATTAGCAAACAATTGACGACTGACAACTAAATGAGAAAAAAGGGAATGATAAAGACAAAAGAGGAAATCGAAGTCATCCGCGAATGTGGGCGACGGCTTGCGCGTGTTCTTGAAGAGGTGAAAAATGCCGTACGCCCCGGGGTAACCACGCAGGAATTGAATGATTTGGCGGAGCGGCTCATCCGTGCCGGTGGTGACGAGCCGGCATTTTTGCAGTACCAACCCGATGGTGTTCGCCGTCCGTACCCGGGGACACTTTGCGTGTCGGTAAATAATGAAATCGTCCACGGCATTGGAGACCCCAGGCGTGTTTTGAAGGAAGGCGACATTATTGGTATTGATTTGGGTATTAAACACAAAGGGCTTTTTACTGATGCAGCACTTACCGTACCGGTGGGGGTAATTGACGAAAACGCAAAAAAGCTCATCGATACAACGCGCGAGGCGCTCCAGCGCGGAATTGCGGAAGCACGGGCGGGGAAAACAACAGGGGATGTCGGTTACGTCATTGAGAAATATGTGCAGGAGCAAGGGTTTGTAGTTGTCGAAGAGCTCGGCGGACACGGCGTCGGCTACCGCCAGCACGAGGACCCGCATATTGCGAACTACGGTGAGCGCGGGCAGGGGATACGACTTAAAGCGGGCATGGTCCTCGCACTCGAGCCTATCGTGAATGAAGGAACACGGTTTATCAAGCTTCTTCCGGACGACTATACGTACGTAACGCGCGATGGAAAGCGGAGCGGGCACTTTGAGCACACTATTCTCGTTACCGACGGCGCATCGGAGATTTTGACGAAGATTTAGCCCACTTGGAAACCCGACGTCCAAGTGTGCAAAAATGTAGATTGGCGCAACTCTTACCCCATTCGCTTGCCCTGAACCGTACCCCATCTAGTAGACACTTAAATAAAACCTACACTTGGGCTAAAAGATGATTTCCGTATTCAACAGAAGTGGTCTGACCAGAGTGTAAGTTGCGGAGTTTCGTAATTCAAAGTACAATACGGTTAATTAATTTAATTTTTATGAAAAATGTCTCTCGTCATCCCAAGACCATTATCAGAATCGTCATTGCTTCACTTTTTTTGTTTCTCGGTATAAGCCAAACCGCCTCCGCCTACGGCACCTACCCAACCTCCGTGAAGAATCCCGCCAATTTTCATCCGGGGTACTATATGATGATTGGAGAAAACGATAATTACTCATACACCTACTCATCATTCAAAGACAACGTAAACTTTGTGGGTGTGAAGAAAAATTATGCATGGTCAAAACTCGAGCCTTCGCTGGGGGTATATGATTTTTCGCAAATTGATGCAGATTTAAATTACTTGAAATCCACCGGCAAACGCTTATGGCTCCAAATTGGAGATACTCAATTCGGACCATATCCGCCTCTAACGCCAAGCTATATGTGGAAAGATTCCAGTTATGGTTGTGATCCTCTCTATTATGGAAACTATGCACGCACTGTGCAAGACGGCGGTTGGCTCCCTTGTATTTGGAACACTAAGGTACAAGGAAGGATCACCGCACTTTATAATGCACTTGGTGCGCGATATAACAGTAATCCTTACATTGAGGCGGTTACGTTGGGAGAAACTTCTACCGGAAGCACTGGTTGGGGGTACAGCACGGATGTCGAGCAAGCGGCTTTTAAGGTGAGAGCTCTTGCTGGCAAAAAAGCGTTTCCTGATAAAGTGGTGGTTCATTCGGTGAACTACGGAGTTGGTTTGTATGATCTCGCGCCTTTTGTGCTGTGGCTTACTGATAACGGTATCGGCATCAATAACCCCGACATGTTTCTGACCCCTGCCAAGAGTTATCTGCTGAACACTATTTATCCGATGTCGCTTACATACCATAACAGTGTTCCGATCGCCGTTGACGTGGCATGGAGCAATTACGTGGAAGAAAATTCTCTCCTTGCTCCTCCTCGTCCAAATACTTCGGAAGAGTTATTGAATGGTGCGATACAAAAGACTAACCCTCATTATGTATTGTGGGAAAAGAGAGATCCCTATTTTTACAATGACGCAATTCCCGCAATCCAAAAAGTTGGCCCCCTCCCCGCCGCTAAACAATTCTACGCTGGTACTGGAAACAACCCCCTCCCCACAGTAACCCTCTCCGCGACGCCAACTTCAGTCACTTCCGGCACCACCGCCACCCTCACATGGTCAAGCACAAACAGCACCTCCTGCACCGCCTCAAACGGCTGGACAGGCGCAAAGGCAACCGCAGGCACTCAAGTCACATCAGCACTCACCACGGCAACCACGTACACACTCACCTGTACGGGAGCAGGCGGGACCACAGCACCGCAGTCGGTGACTATTATGGTAACTCCACCTCTTGCTTACGGCACCTACCCCGCCTCCGTGAAAAACCCTGCCAACTTTCATCCAGGGTATTACTTGTTGACGAGTTCCCATGGCAGTGCATTAGCGGGGAATCTTTCTCGTATTGCAAATCAGCCCCTGTTCAAAGGAGCAGAGGTTATTTATTGGTGGGATGATCTCGTTCCTGGACCGAAAGGACAGTACAATTTTGTGGCAATGGATGCCAATCTTGCTTACTTGAAATCGATTGGCAAACAAATGTCCATACAAATTGTGTTCACCCAGTTCGGTCCATATCAACCAAAGATACCTGCATACATGTTTAATGACACCACGTACGGTGGTGACGCCACGTATCATGGGGCATTCCCGCGTACTGGTAATGGGTGGTACCCAGTGGTGTGGAATTCGAAAGTGCAGGCTGAATTTATTTCTCTGATTCAAGCTATCGGTGCTCGCTATGCCGGAGACCCTAATGTGGAGGGTATTACCCTTATTGAGACAGCGATGGAAACTGGTTCTGCGTACGGTGGTAATGGCACTTTAATCGAAACGGCATACAAGGCTTTTGCAACGGCTGCTCGCAACGCATTTCCGGGCAAGACAGTGAACTATCAAGTTAACTTTACGCCGTTTAGTGATCGCGCTGGATTCATAGACTGGCTTGTTCAGAACAATATTGGCTTAGGCACTCCGGATGTCATCTACAGTACTCCTCCTAGTACGAACCCCCTTAGCTATAATAATGAAGTTCTTCCCAAGTACACACAATATCACAACCAGATACCAACTGGTCCACAGATTCAGTTTCCTGACTGGGCGTCAAACGGTTCACCGCTTTCTGGTGACGCAAGTATCTCTGAATCAATGCTCAAATATGCGGTTCAAACTATGAACCCATGGTATCTCTATTGGGATTTTGATAACGGAACCTATAATGCAACAATATTGCCGGCAATTACCGCCTACGGACAGCTCCCCGCCGCTAAACAATTCTACGCAGGCACCGTAGTGCCTCCCCCCACCTCCGGCTACACCGCACAGTATTGGAACACCCCGCTTGCCACTTCCTCCCCAACCTTCCCCACAACCGTCCCCACTTTGACCCGCACCGACGCCGACATCAACTTTTTCTGGGGAACCAGCACTCCCGCAAGCACCATTACGGCAGACCACTTCGCCGCACGCTGGACCAAAACCCAAAACTTCACCGCAGGCACCTACCGCTTCACTGTAACCGCAGACGACGGTATCCGTGTCTACGTTGACAACAACATCTTGATCAACCAATGGAAAGACCAAGGAGCCACCACTTATTCTGCCGACCTTACCCTCACCACCGGAAGCCACACCGTCAAAGTTGAATACTATGAGAACAAGTCGAGTGCGCAGGTAAAACTCTCCATTACCCCCGTAACCACCTCGACTCCCGCACCCACCGCAACACTTTCCGCCCCCGTCTCCGTCACTTCCGGTCAAACCGCAACCCTTACGTGGTCAAGCACCAATGCCACCTCCTGCACCGCAGGAAACGGCTGGACGGGAACAAAGGCAATCTCTGGCACATTCACCACCCCCGCTCTCACCACTGCAACCACCTACACACTCACCTGTACGGGAGCGGGCGGCACCACCGCACCGCAGTCGGTGGTGGTGGCTGTTAATGGCGACTCGTGCAGTAATGGGTACTGCGCACAAACGCTTCTCGATGATATGCGATTGAGTGCTGATTATCCACCGCTGACGGGGCAAGGTGGCTTGAGTCTTCCTGTTGGCAAAGGTTATATTGTGCACGGTCTAATGAGGGGTGATGCGCTTGCTAATTGGATGAATGACCCAACAAGATATCCTTGGCTTTTTAGTCCGAACAACATCACGACAGCTACAACCATGTGGCCTACGGTTGCGCCCTGGTTCGTAATCTCCGCTGGAGTCGGCAATGACGATGGCAATACCCGTGTTGAGATGGCGAACGATGAGGTGTACGTTCTGCATAAAAGTACTATGCAATGGGTGGCTGTTCGACCCGCAACGAATCCTATCTGGGCATCAACCTACACGACGCCCGAGGTGAATACTCGAATGGAGTCCGATGGGCATCCCTCATATGTAGTTCCGGGCTACTCAAATTACTGGATTCATGGCGGTGCTTCCGGCTATACCGAGAGCAATCCTTCCGATATCATAGCGGTTCACCACCGATTCCAGGCGCGGCTTGTATCCAATGACCTCACGAAGCCGCTGAATGCAAGCAATACCCGGCGACTAATCCAAGCGGGCGTCGACTATAAGCAAGGTGTTCAAAGCACGCCATACACACCCGGTGTTGGCGGTTCACGCCTTAAGCTTGTTACACCTTCTTGGCAGCTTTTCACTTTCACAACGGTACTGCCAAACGGAATGACCAACGTTAATCCGCCGATCAATCCTTCTCTTAAAGTGTATTTAACGGAATCAGAATTGCTGGCGAATCTTCCGCCTGGAATTAGCGGCTCCGTCCCAGCCTCTCCCCCCACCTCCGGCTACTCTGCCCAATACTGGAACATCCCCAACACCACTTCCTCCCCAACCTTCCCCACAACCGTCCCCACCTTGACCCGCACTGACGCCGACATCAACTTTTTCTGGGGAACCAGCACTCCCGCAACCATCATCACCCCCGACCACTTCGCCGCACGCTGGACCAAAACTCAAAACTTCACC
>LCOP01000039.1 GCA_000996605.1 Parcubacteria group bacterium GW2011_GWA1_47_8 | reverse complement strand
ACTGTTACCAATGAAATGCGTCATGAGCCCGGGTCATACCCTGCGGTCTCTGCCGCAGGGATTTTGATTAATAACATAATGAATAATAACATAATGAATAATAACATAATGAACTACACCACCATCCCAAGTATTGCTGTTATCAGCAAGACTGCAGACGCATTGCGCGCGCGGGGCGTGGAAGTGTTTGTTGCGGAGAATCGCGCCGAGGCGCTTGCGAAAGTGAAGGACATCATTCCCAATGGTGCGACCATCAACAACGGCTCCTCGGTAACGCTCGGCGAGATCGGACTTATCGAATACCTGAAATCGGAGGTGCACGGATGGAAGAATCTGCATGCCGCGGTGGTCGCAGAAAAAGACCCCGCAAAGCAAGCACTACTCCGCAAGGAAGCGATATTCGCCGAGTACTACATCGGGAGCGTTCATGCAATCGCAGAGACGGGAGAAATGATCATCGCCTCGGCTTCTGCAAGTCAGTTGCCTCCCATTGTGTCGACCTCTCCCAACCTTATTTTCGTGGCGGGGGCGCAAAAAATAACGCCAACGTACGAGGACGCGATGAAGCGCGTGCGGGAGCATGTGGTGCCACTCGAAGACAAGCGGATGAAAGATGTCGGCATGGGTGGTACGGTGCTTGCGAAAATCGTTACATTTGAGCGTGAGCCGGTATTTACGGGGCGCGTAGTGCGGATGATTTTAGTGAAGGAGAAACTCGGGTTTTAGGTTTTAATGGTCTGTTTGATTAGAATTTGCATTAAGTAATCAAGGTTGTATAATACTAATTATGAATAAAAAATATCACACAAAGGTGCTTATGGTAGGGGTGGTTGCGTTATTGGCTGTTTCGGCGTTTGCGACCATCGCGTCCGCAAATCATTCGTGGGGAGGGTATCACTGGGCACGTACTGCAAATCCGTTTACTTTGAAATTGGGGGATAATGTTTCGACCGCGTGGGATCAACATCTCGCTACGACCTCGGTTGATTGGAGTGTTTCCTCGGTTCTTGATACGGTAATCGTGCCGATATTGAGCAATCACAAGAATTGCCGTCCGACAGCGGGGCGGGTAGAGGTTTGCAACAGGACCTACGGTAACAATGGCTGGCTCGGTATCGCATCGATATGGGTGAGTGGCAGTCACATCACCCAAGGAACGGTGAAGTTGAATGACACATATTTTAACACCGCAAAATACAATACTCCGGCGTGGAGACAGCTTGTCATGTGCCAAGAAGTTGGACATACCTTAGGTCTTGATCATCAAGACGAAATTTTCACCAATGCAAACTTGGGCACCTGCATGGATTACACGAACAACCCATCGACCAATCAGCATCCGAATGCGCACGATTATAGCCAACTTGAAACTATATATGCTCACCTCGACAGCATTACGACGCTTTTCGGTAAAGCATCTTCAGCAGGAGCGGCGCGTGTGGCTGATATCAACACCGAAGATTCTTCGGAGTGGGGAAAAGAGGTGCGAAAATCACATGATGGACGTAGTTCCCTCCATGAGCGTGACCTCGGTAAAGGGGGTTTTTGGTGTATAAAATCAATGGTCTCGCGACCTACTGACCTATATAGAAAAAGTCAGTAATAGCTTGTAAGATTTCCGTGTAGAGGCCGTCTTTACATAAAGTAATACGAGATAATAACGATATATTTAACAGCAACATAAACAACAACACTATGAAAAAATTTTTAATCACGATCTTATTCGCCTCAATGTTTTCTCCCGCACTCGTTTTTGCGGATAATAAATCCGAAAAAAAGAACGATAATGGTAATTCAGGGAAATCATTTCAGATGGTCCAACATCGTGAGAAAGACGAAAAAGAAAAAAAAGATAAAAGAGAAAAAGAAAACAAGAAGGGAGAACAAAACAATCAGCCCAAAAAAGTAAACTATTTCCTCTGCAAAACCGACTTAGGATGGAATGTTGTTCCGCTCGAGGGGATAAAAAATAAGAACAGCAACAATGCACTCGGAACATCATGCTGGAAGCTCCCTCACGGACTTGCGAAGAAATTCAAGAACCTGACCAGCACGACAACTCCAGACACGCTTGCGCCGGTCATTTCGAGTCTTACCGCAGGAATGCTTGCTCCGACCTCGGTAATGATCTCGTGGAATACGAACGAGCTCACGACAGGATCTGTGTATTTCAGCACTACGACACCGGTGAATACGAACACCGCGACGACTCTCGGTACGACAACGCTTTCACTCGCACACGCACTTAATTTAACCGCTTTGTTTCCCAACACAACGTATTATTTTGTCGTCGTATCAAAGGACGGCGCGAACAATACGGCAACATCTACCGAGCAGAGTTTCATAACTCCCACTATCCCTGACACGATTGCCCCGATAATCTCTGGCTTCTCGGTGTCAGGAATAGCAAGCACGACGGCGAATGTTTCGTGGAATACGAACGAGCTCACGACAGGGAAGGTGTATTTCGGTACGATGACACTACCGACACTCTCTTTTGGTACGACAACGTTATCACTCGCGCATGCGTTCGGGCTCACGGGGCTTACTGCAAGCACGACTTATTACCTCATGCTTGAGTCAAAAGATGCGTCAAACAACACTGCAACTTCGACAATCTCGAGTTTTGTAACAGGAATCTAATAAGAACCCATCCACTATCTCGCGGTACCCGCTTCTGAAACCATTATCTTTAGGCGAAAAACAAGTCGGAGTACGAACCATAATGAATTATGGTTCGTACGAGAAGCGGAAGAAGCGAAAAAGAAACTCGAAGCCGCCGGGGCAAAAGTGGAATTAAAATAATCGATAGATAACATCAATATCGCAAAAACCGTCCGAGATCACATCAAAGGCGGTTTTTGTTTTGTCAAAAACGGTGGATAATTACTGGAGAAATAATGTATAATATACATTACCATGAATCAACTTGAGCATATTTCCGATCAGCCGAATACTCCTCCTCTGGGACATCCCGAGGTTGTTCGCGAAGCGTACGAAACATTAATCAAGAACGATACACCCGGCGGTACTAATCCTGCACAGACGGACCGTATTGAGGAAGTCCGAAAACAGGCAAGCACGCAAGCAAAGAATTTTGCTTCGGAATCCTACAATCTAGACGCAGGTAATCAAAATGCTCTATCGGCGCAGGTGATGGAACTTGCAAATTGTAAACAAGAGATTGAGCATCTCGAAGAGGAAATGGCGCAATATCAAGGTCAGTCATTTTTGGGAAAGGTGACGCATTTTTTTGCCATTCGCGCACTCGAGCACGAATGGGAAGAGAATATCCGTAAAAAGAAGATTCTCGAGAGCAAGCTTTCTTTGAATGTACGTTCGGTGCACTAGGTTCTATGCAAAAGACGAAGGACATAATACTCAATGCCACTCCTGTTCTCGTGATGATTGGGATGATCCCGCTTGTGTAGAATGATTATGTATTGACCTTGTTGTATGTTGGAATCATTGTTATGTCGCCTTTGATGAAGCGGACGCAAGGTGACATATTCGCCTTATTTTTTGGTTTCGCAATCATGCTTGTTGCTGAATACTTGTTTATTAGCGACGTAGAGCGAGAGGAGGGAGTGTTTTGTCTTTTCATCAAAGTGCGGTAGTGTGGGTGGATGTCGCAAGGTGAAGTTATTATGCGGTTCGAGGATGTGTCGTTTGAGTACGGCCACAACAAACCTATTTTGGATGAGGTGAGTTTTCCAGTGCGTCGAAGTACCGGAAGGGTATAAGCCCGAGTCTGGCGAGATCCATATTGCTCAAGGAGCTACTGTTGCAACTGCCCGCCAAGTCATACCAAGAGACCAGCTCGACATAACCGTACGTGAATTTTTTGCAAAGTGTTTCTCCAAGAAAGTTTACGAGATTGATCCTAAGATCGACGCGGTACTCGAGGTGGTGAACCTCAATGGCCACGAAAAGATGCACGACCGCATCGTGAAGTCGTTTTCGGGCGGACAGCAGGCGCGGCTCTTGCTTGCCTCTGCGCTTATTCAAGACTCCGACGTGCTCCTTCTCGACGAGCCGACGAACAATCTCGACAAAGCGGGGATTGCGCATCTGACGGATTTTCTCAAGAATTATGAAAAAACGTGCATGGTCATTTCGCACGATGCGGATTTCCTCAACTCATTTACCGAGGGCGTGCTCTACCTCAATGTGTTCACGCGCAAAGTCGAGCAATATGTCGGAAATTATTTCGACGTGGTAAAGCAGATCTCCGCGCAAATAGAACGGGAGAATATGAAGAACGCACAGCTCACCAAGGAGATCCAAGCAAAAAAAGAAAAAGCGAATGCGTTCGCATACAAAGGCGGACAGATGCGGCTCGTTTCCAAGAAGATGCGTGAGAAGGCCGAGGAAATGGAAGAGGCGATGGTGGACGTGCGCAAAGAAGACCGCACGATTCGCAATTTTGTTATTCCTGCACAGTCCGACCTTGTCGGCGAAGTGCTCAATATTTCGTCCTTCACGATGCTCAAAAATCATAAGCCCGTCAAACGCACTGCCAAGATTTCGCTCAAGAAGAAGCACCATTTGCTCCTCGCGGGACCAAATGGCATCGGCAAGTCGACGCTCCTCGAAGCCATTGCATCAGGCAAGGCAGAAGGTATAACCATCGCGTCCGGCGTGCGTGTCGGTTACTATCGGCAGGATTTCTCGACGCTTAACTTTGACGATTCGGTGTATGACTCTCTTTCCCGCGCCATGCTCTCGGTTGACGGCAGGCTTGATGAAGAAAAGCTTCGCGCCACAGCGTCAGGGTTCCTCATTACGAACGACGTCATCCGTACCAAGATTGGCAGTCTCTCCGAAGGGCAGAAGGGGCTTGTGGCATTTGCAGAGCTCGTCCTCATGCGTCCTGGGCTTCTCATCTTGGACGAGCCGACGAACCACATCAATTTTCGGCATTTACCTGTCATCGCCAAGGCGCTCTCACAATACGAAGGCGCGATGATCCTCGTTTCCCACGTACCCGAATTCGTGAAGCAGATCCGCGTCGATGAGGTGCTAGATTTGGAAAAGTAGTCCGCCTTAAAGTTGGAATACACAGATTTTGCAGAGTAGCAAAGATGTACTATACTGATACTTATGGAAACTCTTGTGAAGGCGGACATTTTCTTTTTCATTACTTCCGTTGCGATTGTTATCGCGTCCGTGGTTTTTATGATTGCCGGTTTTTATCTGATTCAAATGCTCAAGAACTTCAGAGACATCTCCGACAAGCTCAAAAAGGCGGTAGATATTGCCGAAGAGGATATCGGGAGTATGCATGATCAGATCACGAAAAGTTGGCTATATAACTTTATTTTTGCGAAAAAGGAAAAGTCCCCGAAGCGTAAGGGTAGTCAGGAGTAGAGAGTATTATTCATTGAGTATCATCTTTTAAACAGTTATCTATGGCAAAAGAAAAATCATCGAAAGGAAGTGCGGGTACTATTATCACAATCGGAGCGGGAATCGCGGCACTTACTGCGGCGGCGTACGTTATGTTTGGACCGGAAGGGAAAAAGAATCGCAAAAAGATTACCGGGTGGGCGGTAAAAATGAAAGGCGAGATAATTGAGAAGCTCGAAAGTGCGAAAGAGATTACCGAGCCGGTGTATCACCAGATCGTCAATACGGTTGCGGCAAAGTACGGAAAGTTGAAAAATATCAACCAAGAAGATTTGGAAAACACCGTCGAAGAAATTCGTAAACAATGGAAGCATATGGCAAAAGCGGCACAGCCAAAAAAGAAGGCTGCAAAAAAGGCGGCGAAGAAGTAAGATATATTCCAAGACTAAGAACCCATCCACTATCTCGCGGTACCCGCCTCTGAAACCATTATTTTTAGGCGAAAAACAAGTCGGGGTACGAACCATAATGAATTATGGTTCGTACGAGACGAAGTTTTGTAGCCAGAAATAAGGGTTTCAGGGAAGGGGGAAGATAGTGGATGGGTTCTCAGATAGTAACGGGGCGCCCCCGCGTAGCGGGGGCGCCCCGTTCTGGGATTACTCTTTATAACTTTGAATTACAAAACTCGTCGAGACACATCATTTTAATAGGGTTTTGGGCGACTTTGTTTTCTTATGAGCAAAGCAAATTAGAAAACAAGAAGTACTCTTGTGGTGCGCGACGGCGCGAAAATTTCAGGATTTTTCGATTCTGCGGAATCGTGTCGCGTAAGTCCTTTGGATGCGACCAAAAAATCCGTACTCTTAAAATGATGTGCCGAGTGAAGAGTTTTGTAATTCAAAGTTTATAAAGTAGGCACTTGATATTCTGAAAGCGGGGATGCGCCTTTGACTGAACGTTTGGTCATGCTAATATGCCCCTATGCCTATTCATATTCTTAAAAAGTTGACTCCAATGAGCGATGTGCGCGTAGCGGCGACAGAATGGTATGGAACCATGATCAAGGGGACGGTGGATATTCTTGAAAACAAAGTCGCCATTGGCGGTGACTACCACATGGAGACATGCGAACTTCTAACCAAAGATGGGTCAAATCACATAAACGTATGGGGATTCAACATTCGATTTGATGAAGGTCAAAATGAACTTCTGGAATTTGACTCACTCGTAAATATTAAACCGGCTCTGGGGAACAAAAGTCGTTCTATTGAAGATCGGGAAGTAGTAAAAAAAGCTACGGAAATTATTCGTGAATGGATCCAATTTGAATCATAGTATATGTTTGAGAAAAATACACTCTTTTATGCCGCCAATGTTGAACCTGAAATTGCGAGAATGTTCAAAGCTCATGATCAAGGGAATACCGATGTCGCTTTAAAATTTCAAGCCCGCACGCTTGAGATGATCTCAAAAATACTTTCGCTCGGTGAGGTAAACCCTGCTGGTCGTGAGGAATGGTTTACCATACAGAACCTCGTTATGGGGTACGACAAGATCGATTCTTTTTCTCGGCAAGTGCTCCTTTCTTTTGGAAAACCTTTTTCTGAAAAATTCATGCGCCAGTGGAGCTAGGGGCTCGAAGCTTTTGGATTTCAAGCTCGATAGGAGACCTCGGGCAGGCTCTTATGAATTTAATGGTACAATAGCCACATGAAGCAGGCACAGGCACTCGATATTCTGAAAGCGGGAAGGAATGTCTATCTCACGGGGCCAGCCGGAAGCGGGAAGACATATGTGCTTAATGAGTATGTCGCATATCTCAAAGCGCACGGCGTGGGGGTCGCGGTGACGGCGTCAACAGGGATCGCGGCGACGCATATCGGCGGAGTGACTATTCACTCATGGTCGGGTATTGGTGTGCGTGATACGCTTTCGGGAGCGGAGATTGATATGCTCACCGAAAAAGAACATCTTTATAAACGGTTCGATAAAACACGGGTCCTCATCATCGACGAAGTCTCGATGCTTTCGCCAAAAATGTTTGATGCGATTGATCATATCTGCCGCGCGATGAAGCGAAAAGAAGCTCCGTTCGGCGGCATGCAGGTAGTGCTTTCGGGAGATTTTTTTCAGTTGCCGCCTATTGTCCGTGACGGTTCGCCCACGCAGTTTGTGAACGCATCGCGCGCGTGGAAAGAAATGGATGTTCGGATATGCTATCTCGAAGAACAATTTCGCCACGAAGACAATACGCTCGAAGCGATTCTCAAAGAAATACGAAGTGGGGAAGTCTCGGAAGGAACGCGCGCACTCTTTTATGACCAGCGCGAGAAAGAAATACCCGAGGGGATTTCGCCGACGCGTCTTTATACCCACAACATTGATGTCGATGTGTTGAATGAGAAGGAGTTGGAAAAGATTTCCGGCGACATGTTTGAATATGAAATGCAGACGAAAGGAAAATCAAATCTGGTCGAAACACTCAAGAAAGGCGTGCTCGCGCCTGAAACACTCAGACTCAAAAAAGACGCCGTGGTGATGTTCGTGAAGAACAACTTTGAAAGCGGATATGTGAACGGCACGCTCGGTGTCATTGAGGATTTTGAAGAAAAGGTTCCCATTGTGCGGACATTTTCCGGCGAGAAAATCTCGGTTTTCTCTGTGGAGTGGGTCATCGAGGAAGACGGCAAGACGCTCGCGCGAGTGGAACAGCTCCCGCTTCGTCTCGCGTGGGCGATTACGGTGCACAAGAGCCAAGGCATGAGTATCGATGCGGCGGAGATTGACCTGTCCAAATCATTCGTTCCGGGGCAGGGGTATGTGGCGCTCTCGCGTTTGCGGACGCTTGCGGGGATGTACCTCCGTGGTATGAACGAAATGGCGTTTGCGATACATCCCGAAGTATTCAAGCTCGATGTGCATTTGCGCAAAGAATCGGAGAAATGGGAAAAGGTGATTGCGCGATTTACACCTGCCGAGCTTAAGACGATGCACGATGAATTTGTGGTGAAATCCGGCGGCACAATCGATGAAGCGGAAATCGCAAAGAACAAAACAAAAGAAAAAGAGGGGATTCCCGAGCGCGTGCCGACACATGAAAAGACACGCGCACTCGTTGTCGAAGGACTTGCCCTTGCCGAGATTGCCGCGCGGCGGGGGATGACGGTCGGAACCATCATTGCGCACTTTGAAAAACTGAAAGAGATTGACCCTGCAATTGATTTAAACCGTTTCAAACATAAAGAAAAAGATTTTAAGAAGATTGCCAAAGCGTTCCGTGATTCGGGGGGTTCCAAGCTTACCCCTGTACACCAGCTCCTTGGTGGCACGTATACGTTTGAAGAAATCCGTCTCACGCGGTTATTTCTTGACAAATAAACGTTTTTAGCATATATTATCTTTATAACTTCATCTCATAAAGTTTTTGTCCGTAAGTTCGCCTCGAAAGCCGACTTTCAATCATTAACTACAAAGGCTTTCGAGAAGGTTGCAAAAATATATGGATTCACACAATAAACGGTACTCGCTACGGCGAGGGCCTAGTTCACGAGGTGCATTGAGCGGCGGACGTCTCCAAAGAGGGGGTCGACCGCAGTTTGGTGGTTCGCGCGGCGGTAATCGTGGTGGCGGGAGAAAAAGTGGGCGCATTGACATCTCAAAATTTATCAACAAGACCGTCATCACAGAAGAGGCGGTGGTTTTTACGCCCGAACATTTGTTCAAGGATTTTCTTATCGACGAACGGTTGAAGAAGAATATTTTGACCAAGGGTTATAATGAACCGACACCGATTCAGGATCGCGTTATTCCGCATATCTTGCAAGGGCATGACGTCGTGGGTATTGCAAACACGGGTACCGGCAAGACGGCGGCGTTCCTCATCCCCTTTATCAACAAGGTTTTAAAGAACCCAAAAGAAAAAGTGATCATCGTTGCGCCAACACGCGAGCTCGCGCAACAGATTGACGAAGAACTCAAGGGCTTTGTAAAAGGCTTCAAGATATTTTCGGTGTGCGTGGTGGGTGGTGCGCCTATTGGTCGCCAGATCGCAGACTTGCGTTACTTCAACAATTTCATCATTGGTACGCCAGGTCGTATCAAGGACCTTATTGAACGCAAATGTCTCAATCTCGCAGAATTCAAATCAGTAGTGCTCGATGAAGCAGACCGCATGCTCGA
>LCOP01000038.1 GCA_000996605.1 Parcubacteria group bacterium GW2011_GWA1_47_8 | reverse complement strand
TACAGAAGCGCGGAAGATGGCATCTATGATACAATTTCTCCATTACAAGTTAATCGCGCCCGGGGAGCTCTCAGTTAGATTCTTAGGTGAGGCAATGCGACATTTGCACACCCAGTGGACTGTTTTTTATAATATGGTATTATGAAAGTATTAAATAAGGGGGTGGCAATGGGGTAATACTGTTGCTGTTAAACAATAATTTTATGATAGAAGAAGAAACAAATACAAATACATCAACCGAGGGTTCCACAAACGAACAGCATAAAGAAAAGAACATGAACATGGCGATTATCGCGTACATTCTTTTCTTTGTTCCTCTTTTGACTGATGCAAAAAACGATCCTTTTGTGAAATATCATGTGAAACAAGGACTTGTGTTGTTTATCTGCTTCATTATCGTCGCCGCAATCTCGCAGACATTCTTTACGATGTTCATCGCCTCGCTCCTCAATCTCGGACTCATTGCGCTTGCGGTCATCGGGATACTCAATGTGACGAAAGGAAAAAAGAAGCCACTCCCGCTCTTGGGGCAGTTTGCCGACAAAATACATTTATAATGAAGACGCTACCTTTTTCCATGAAGAACGATCCGCGCGGAGAACCTACCACTTTTTGTGGGGATCTCTCTGCGTGCATTTTTCACAAATGGATATAGAATAAAGGAATACCCATGCCTGTCGAGTTACAGTTATACGAATTCATCTTTTATTTTGGGATTATAACAAATCTCATGCTCGGTGGTTTCGTATTATTTCACTCGCGAAAGCAAATAGACACAGCGGTTGTTACGTTCTTGTTCCTGACCCTCATGGTTGTATTGTTTCAAGTGTCCCATATTCTGGGCATTAAAGCTCCTAACGCCGAGACATCAGAAGTATTTTTTGCATTATCCATGACAGGGTCAGTGCTGATCCTCGTGTTTATGGTGCATTGGATATTTGTGTTGACGGGAATAAGATCTAAAAGGAAGTTCGTTTTAACATTGATCTATATAACCGGTATTGGGATCGCTCTTGCTGAGATATTCATACCCGAAGCTTTTTTTCTTCCGTCGGTTCCAAAGATGTATTTTCCTTATTATTATGTGCCGGGTCCGTGGGAGTGGATCATGCATTTATGGTATACACTGGTTACGGTTTATCTTTTAATCGAACTTTCCATAGCGTATCAATGTGAAGATAATTTTATAACAAAGAATCGTTTGCGGTATGTTTTCTTCTCCCTCTTCTATGCATTGAGCGTGAGTGCTACGGGGGCATTATTATTTTATGATATCCAATTTGATCCGCTCTTTTCGTCATTGTTTGGCTTCTATACGATTCCCTTGGCGTACGTTCTGATACGGTATGAACTATTCGATATCCGCATTCTGGCAAAGCGGGCGATTTTGTATGGGGTGGTGACGATTGGTTTCGGCCTGCTCATCATGGGAATGAATAATGTCAACGAATATCTTCAAATCATTGATCCCGATTTTCCCAAATGGATTGGGCAGGCATTTATTGCGGCACTTGTCGGCGGACTTGCCCTGTTTGTTTGGAATAAAGCGCGTGAAGCGGATATTCTCAAATATGAATTTACTACAATCATCACTCACAAATTCCGTACTCCGCTGACGCGTATACGGTGGGCGATAGCCGAGGCGTCAAAAGGGAAGGAGCGCCTTACGCAAGAACAAATGCAAGATACGATAAGGACGGTGGCGAACGCTAACGATCAACTCGTCGAACTTACCGATACGCTCATTACACTGAACGACATGGGCAATATGGAGCGTGGATATCAGGAGACCGCAGTTTCTCTAAATCAGCTTGTTGAGCGGATGGTTCAGGCATACGTACCGTTTTTTCAAGACAAGCACATTGTTTTGTTGTCCCATATTACCAACGAGGGACTTGTTGTCAAAGCAGATCCCAAAAAACTTGAATTTGTTTTGCAAATCATTTTCAATAATGCGCTTGCGTACACCCATCCTCAAGGCACGGTTCGCGTTTCTCTTGCCAAAGAAGACCACAGAGTGGTTCTTGTTGTCGCTGACACAGGGATTGGCATCTCGGCTATAAATTTGCCGCACATTTTTGATAAGTTTTATCGGGCGGCAAATACGAGTGGTACAAATACCGATGGCACGGGGGTAGGCCTCTTTATGGTAAAAAAGATTATGGAGAGGAACGGCGGGGAGGTTGCCGCATCTTCTTTGGGTGAAGGGAAGGGGTCGACATTCACGCTTACGTTTCCCCTTCAGTAAGCGCAGAAGAGTTTTTAAAGTTTCTCAATCTCTTTGAGATCTTTGTCCGGAATATAGAGGATCAAAAGTCCTATGATAATGCCACCAAGCGCGGTCAGCATGTGGTTCTTGTCGAAGAATAGGGCATCAACCCCGTCCAAAACATACCAGATCCCGCGCCAGATAAGGACGAGACCGATCACGGTGGTGATGTTTTTTGCGAAATAGAGCATGACGGACTCCTTGGTTCTTTTGTGTTTCATATGATGTTCCTATTATAGCACAAAAGGCGAATTTTATTGAACAGCACGCATTAATTGCTTCGCGCCAGCCCATTTTTTCGCGGGGATTCTGATTTCGTTTTATTGTGGTGTCTGTTTGAAAATATCCGAACGGAACTGACTAGGCCACACCTGCGTTGAAACTTCGGCGGGCAGGTCGGCGGGCGGAATTTTTACCCAGCACCGAAACGATAGCTTCTGGTGCTGTGGGCACCATTCCTTCCCCTCGCCTTGCCTGCCCGACCGATAGGCGGGAACCGGAGCGGAAAGAACGGTTTCAAGTTTTTCTTTGGCGGCGAATTCTTCAATGTCCGCGCGTGGTTGGCATGTTTTCGGTTCCGTCAAACACTTCTGGGTTCTTATCTCCAGCCACTTCAAGCACTCCCCATGCACCACGATCCAGTCTCGAAAGGGCGTGATCTACGAAAATATATTTTCCCGGCACTTCCAGTTTAAAATCAGTGATCGCCGCACCACCTGCTGGTACCAATGTTGTTTGGACATTCTTGAACAACGCGCCCCCAATGGAGGCTTCGGGGTATACGGTATCAAAAATTTCGCCAATGACGTGAAATGATGAGATGAGATTGACACCGCCGTTGCCAATAAAAATCCTCACGGACTCACCGACATTTGCTTTCATGTTGCCGACCAATCCCTTAGTTTTACCGTTGAAGACAACGTACTCCGGATGTCCATCGAGCATTTTCTGGGCGTCAAAAATTTGCAAGCCTTTTTTGCCCAAGCCCCCGGTGCTATAAAATTCTCCTTGCATGACGTAAAATTCCCGATCAACTTTGGGCAAACCTTCTTTTGGTTCAACTAAAATCAAGCCGTACATGCCATGGGCGTCGTGAGTGGCAACATTTGGATGGGCACAGTGATACACATAGAGACCTGGATTCAGAGCTTTGAATGTCATGGTCTTAGATTCTCCGGGGGCGATATTCGTGAGTACCGCTCCGCCACCGGGGCCGGTAACCGCGTGAAGATCGATATTATGGTGGTGAATGCTGGAAGGATGGTTTTTTAACGTCAACTCAACCGTGTCTCCTTCACGGACGCGCAGGAAAGGTCCCGGCACTGTGCCATTGAATGTCCAATAGTTAAAAGAGATGCCGGGAGCCATTTCGGCGATAACTTCCTTAGTTTCCAATTCAATTTTCACCAGTTCCGATGAAGTGCGCGTAATTGGCGGAGGCACATCATTGGGATCGCGCGCAATGTTGGATACTCTTTCCATATTTGACTCTTTCAAAAAGAACGTGACCACGTTTTTAAATGGGAGACCCGGTCCATCAGCAGGTCCAAATGTTTTCAAAAAGAAAGGGTACTGCAATCGTTCCGGAAATGCATAGGGTATGAAAAGAAAAAGTGATATTCCAACGAGAATCACTGAAAAAGCGGTAGCGATCCTCCACGAATGAAATTTACGGATAATCCAGAAAATAAAGATTCCAGCGGCAACAAGGGAAATTACCAGACCGAAAACTTGAATGAGTACGAATTTAATGAGTGAGAGAATTTCCATAGATGTTATTGTACCAAATCTTCCATCGGAATACCTAACGCTTTGGCGATTTTCGCTATAACTTGAACGCTTGGCTTTTGCACAAAACCCCCCTCAATTTTCGTAAGGGTTGTGTGCTTTACGCCAGACTTTCTCACTAAATCGTCTTGCGTCAAGCCAAGTTTATTTCGTGCCTTTTTGATGTTTTCTCCAATCGTTGCCACTAACCTCTGACGATATGATGGATGTGCAGAAACAACTCAATCAGACACATTCAACAACAGAAAAATACTACCACAAAAGGCTATTTTACGAAACCCCTTGACGAATTTGCCCCTAGAAAGGAAAGTCGAACGCAAATGCTCCGGCGCCTGTTGACACGAGCACAAAGGAAACGATGGCAAGGAGAATATAGAATTCGATTGTGTTCTGGGGGAGCGCGGTGGGACGGCGCCACTTGATAATCGTCGCAAGGGTCATGATGACCCCCGTGACGAGAGCGGCGATTTGTGTGAAGAGTCCGATTGTGAGCAGGATGCCAGCGACAAGCTCGAGACCGGAAACAATACTAAAGTAGAGCATGGGGGGACGCAAGCTGATTTTATCGAAAAATGCGATGCGCGATGCGCGCTCGCGGAAGAGCTTTTCGTATGCAAAGCTAATGAACATAAGCCCGAGTGTTACGCGTAGGACAAAGAGCGCAGTGAAGCCGTAGATAAGAAGGTCGGGGAAAGGGTTCAGCATAATCATAAAGGTATGGTTAGTATAGCAAAAAAGTTTTACTTGCGACACCTTCTTTTTTGAGAAGTTTGATTTTATTGTTGATGCCACGGTTGTATCCACCGACACCGCCATCCGTGCGGACGACACGGTGGCAGGGGATAGTGGGATCGAAGTTGGTGCCGAGTATCCCCCCTACGGCTCGGCTCGCGCGCGGATTGCCCGCCCTAGTCGCCACTTTTTTGTAGGTGAGGACTTTTCCGCGGGGGATTTTGCGAATGATGTTAAATACTTTTTGTTTGAAATCTTTTTTCATAACCTCCATTTTTATGTACTTTCTAAGGGCTTAGTATTAGTAAAATTTTGTGTGCGCACGGGTTACTTCCCCAGCTTTTTCAGTGCCTGTTTGATGCGTGCGCTGGTACCCGTGACTTCTGCGGGCACTTCCTTCAAGGCGTCGCGCGCTTCACGCGTGGAGTATCCGAGCGCAACCAAGCCTTCGATCGCGTCTTGTTCTTCGCGCAAGAGATTTCCTTGCGAAGACCCTTTGTCTCCACCCAGCTTTTCCTTCAGTTCAATGATGATCTTCTGCGCGCTCTTTGCGCCGATGCCGGAAACTTTGGTCAGGGTTGCGACGTCGCCTTTTGCAATCGCTTGTTTCAAATGGTCGACGGGGGCGATGTTCAAGATCCCGAGTGCCGAGCGCGGGCCGATTCCCGAAACACTGATGAGCATCTCAAAGAAATCAAGCTCGGATTCGTTTTGAAATCCATAGAGGTCGAGCGCGTCTTCGCGGACGACGAGGTGCGTCCACATATGCACTAATTCGTCCCCCTTTCCCCGAAGCGCGCGGAGGAAGTCGAGCGTAATGCGCACTTTATACCCGACACCGCCCACATCAATGACGATGAAGCGGTCGCTCGTGAAGATAAGTTTGCCGGACAAGTACGCGATCATGTGCGTATATAATACATGGTTTTGCGACCTTTTGCACTTTTGTGTTCACTGCGGATTTACCCGCCCAACTTTTCCAAGGGAACCTATTCTGTTACGAAACACAGGAAAGTATCATAAACTTTTTTGCCTATTTGGGTTATTTAGGGAGAAAAGTTGGGCGGGTAAACTTGCAAAATCTGAAAAATGGTATACAATATGTCCACATATGGCAATTACCAAATCAGCAAAGCGTGCCGCTCGGGGGTCTCTCCGCAAGCGCGTATATAACGACCGTCGCAAAAAAGCAATGAAAGACTCTATTAAAGGAGTGAAAGACATTGTAAACGCTAAGGACAAAAAGGCCGCACAAGAAGCACTTTCAAAAGCGTACAAAGCAATCGACAAGGCGGCAAAGACGAAGCTCATCAAGAAGAATACCGCGGCACGAAAAAAGTCGCGCTTGGCACTTCTTTTGAAGAAGGTGGCGTAATTGATGACACTTCATAGCAAAAAAACCCTTGATTGCGAGGGTCTTTTTGTTATAATAGTTTACATGAATACTATTTCCGTTACCGAGGCGCAGAAAATGATTAACAATGGGCAGGCAGTGGTTATTGACGTGCGAACCTCGAGTGAATTTGCCGACGGACATATCCGCGGTGCGCGAAATATTGATATCAATGGACCCTCCTTTGCCTCGGACATTCGTGCGCTTGATACATTCGTACACTATGTGGTGAATTGCCAAACTGGCAGGCGATCGAGTCGCGCGGTATCGACTATGCTTGAACAAGGTTTTACGAAAGCGGTAAATCTCATCGGCGGTATCGAGGAGTGGAAAAAAGCGGGGCTTCCGGTGGAGAAATAAATTCAAGGAGCCAGTACTCTGTTTTGATGAGAAATCAAAGGAATTACACAAAGACTCTCGTAAAATGATTCAAACACAAAAAGGTAAAGTGCGTAAGCGAGACTATGAATACATTCGCAATGGAACATCTAATATATTCATGACCGTAGAACCGCGGGACGGGTACATGTCCACTACGGTCACAAAAAGACGAACACGTGATGACACTTTGCAAAAGAAATTAAACGCGTTGTTGAACTACCAAAATACAAGAATGTCACAACGATACACATTGTGCTCGATAATTTAAATACACACAACGAAAAGTCCCTCGCGCTTACATTTGGAAAAGATGAAGCGAGAAAGATTATGGAAAAAATATCCCTTCACCATACTCCGAAGCATGCATCGTGGCTTAATATGGCAGAAATTGAGCTATCGGTCGTAGAAAGACAATATACAAAGAAACGTATTGCTACACATTCTTACCTCGCAAAAGAACTATCTCATTGGAAAGAACGTCGCAACCGAAAAGAAGAGACGATTACGTGGAGTAAAATAGCCTTTTGTGGTAGTATTTTTCTGTTGTTGAATGTGTCTGATTGAGTTGTTTCTGCACATCCATCATATCGTCAGAGGTTAGTTGTCAGTTGTTCCCCCTCATGCGCCCATAGCTCAGTCGGTAGAGCAGTTGCCTTTTAAGCAAACGGTCGTAGGTTCGATCCCTACTGGGCGCACAAAATAAAAACCTCGCTTCCAAGCGGGGATTTTTTATTTTGTGCGCCCAAGCAGGCAAACTGCTTTGCCTGCGAGTAGGGATCGAATAGCGGAGTCATGTTTTTTCACCAGAAAAAACAGACGAGCTAGTGTCCAGACAAACTTTTGCGGCGGCAAAAGTTTAGTCGAGGGAGATCCCTGACTTAGCACGCAAAGTGGTTTTTCAAAGGAGTACCCTGCGGGCACTCCTTTAAAAAACCGCTTTGTGTGAGGCGGAGCTATGTTTTACAAGCGACCTAAATTTCGCAAGTAAAGCGAGCTAGAAATTGGAAGTACTCTTGTGGTGCAAGTAAAATAGCGAGTTGGGATCGCGAGTACTTACGTCCACGCAGTGCGTACTCGCACGGGCGACTTTGTTTTCTTACGAACGAAGTGAGTTAGAAAACAAGAAGTACTCTTGTGGTGCGACTACGTCTCACAAGACCGTACAAAAAGTTATCCACACCCCTCCCCTCTATCCCCCTTGTCCCCAAAATCCTCGGGTGTATAATAAGAGCAGATAAGAAACGGTGGAAGGAATGTTTTAAGGCAAGATCACCTTATGATCAATAATTTTTAAAACCTTCCATTCCCCCCAATTGTACAAACCATCGTGTCGTACTAGTTCTGTCTCCGAA
This sequence comes from Parcubacteria group bacterium GW2011_GWA1_47_8, assembly GCA_000996605.1. Lineage (GTDB taxonomy): Bacteria > Patescibacteriota > Minisyncoccia > Phycocordibacterales > UBA1550 > UBA1550. The sequence continues at coordinate 5,255 of LCOP01000038.1, read as the reverse complement.
TTCTCTAATTAAAAAAGTCCATCACTGATGGGCTTTTTGTTTTACTATAGAGAGAGTATCAACTTCTCCAGCGCAATCTTGAGTGATTCCCCGCCGCGATGATCTTCGTGCACAATCGCCGAAAGTTTCCGCGCAAGGTTTTCAATTTCACTGGTTGTATAATTCTTTGCAAATGCGAGCGCCTTCTTTGCCACAAAGGGATTGAGTCCCGCGCTCTCCCCCGCTTGCGCACCCTTCATAAGCGCCATATTTTTCACTTGCCAAAACAGTGTGCTGTTGATTTCCTCGGGTGCAAGTCCCGCCCCAAGCGCCTGCTGATAGAGCACCCACAAATCCTTTTTGTTCCGCGCGCCGAGTGCATCACCGAGCGCGAAGATATTGAATGCCGGTCGCTCAAATAATTTTTTTAAAGTGTACTCCTCCGCGAGAGATGCCTCTTTGGTAATAATCGGAATAATCTTTTTATCGAGTGTCGGTTCGAAAACGAGAAATGAGTTGGAAGAAGAAGCGAGATCCACCGCACGAGAAGCAACAATCTCTTGCTCGGTCACCTTCTCAAGGATGCTGTCGAAAACGAATACGGCGGTTTCGTCAAAAAGCCCACGGGAAAGAACCATCTCGTCAATGAGAAGTGGGGAGATTGCGCCTTCGCGTACCGATTCGATATTCCGACCCTCGGAGAGCTCGTCGCGAAGTGTTTGAAATCGCGCGCGTCCTTTTGTTCGATCATTGCCGTAAATAATGTATAACATCGTATTTGGGTAAAATATTGAAGATAGAATTTTGAATCATTCCCACTCTATAATTCCACATTCTCTATTCCGTTCCTTTCGACCCCCTCCATGCTCCCCCACCGCGGACCCTCTTTGACCGAAACAGTGATCGGCACCGGAAAATCTACGGCGTGCTCCATCGCGTCTTCAATAATAGTTCGCGCTTTTTTCACAACACCTTCCTCGACTTCGTACAAAAGCTCATCATGGATCTGGAGAAGGAGGTGTGCTTTGTCTAAAAGTTTCGCTCCGGCGAGCCCGTCGTGCGCGCGCTTCATCGCAATCTTGATGATGTCCGCCGCGGTTCCCTGAAGTGGCGCGTTCATCGCCATGCGCTCGGCACTCGCGCGGATATACGGTATCGGCGATTTGAGTCCCGCAAAGAACCGTCGTCTGCCAAAGTACGTCGTGGTAAATCCATCTTTCTTTGCGCGCGACTTCACGTCCTCGAAATACCGCGCAATCTTGGGGAACGTCACAAAATAATTATTATAAAATTCTTGTGCTTCGACGCGCGTGGAACCGAGGTTGTCTTTGAGCGCATTTACTCCCATGCCGTATACGATGCCGAAATTGATGACCTTCGCGCGACGACGCATTTCAGCAGTGACATCTTGGGGGGACACATGAAACACGCGCGAAGCAACCGACGTATGCACATCGGCACCAGTTTTAAAAATCTCGAAAAGATTCTCATCACCGGAAAGTGCGGCAAGTACGCGCATCTCAATCTGCGAATAGTCGCACGCCAAAAGCGTCGATCCCTCCGGTGCCACAAAAGCACTCCGTATTGCGGCGCCCATCTCGCCGCGGACGGGAATGTTTTGTAGATTCGGATTCGACGACGACATGCGCCCCGTCGTAGTACCGGCTTGATTGAGCGTCGTGTGGAGGCGCCCATCCTCGAGGGTGAGCTGTGGCAGATTATCGATGTAGGTCGAAAGAAGTTTTTGGAGTTCGCGATAGAGGAGAATCTCGGCAATAATCGGGTGCACCTCGCGAAGCTTCACAAGCTCGGACTCACGCGTCGAGCGGGCGCCACCTTCGGTTTTCTTGAGCCCTTTCGTTGCGAGCCCCATCTTGTCGAACAGCACCTCGCCGAGCTGTTTCGGTGAATTCATATTGAACTCCCCGCCCGCATGTGTGTAGATGCGGGTAGTAATCTCGTCAAGTGTTTTGTGATACGTTTCCGAAAGTTTTTTGAGGTGTTTTGTGTCGACGAGGATACCATACGTTTGTGCCTCTTCAATAATCGGGATGAGGGGAAGCTCGATGTCGCGATACACACTGCCAAGACCTTGCTTCCCAATCTCCGCTTCGAGCGCCACAAATGCGTCCACAAAATTTTTCTTCTTCGTATAGTGCAACATATCTTCAAGTGACGGCGTGGTGAGGTCAGAATTAAGGAGCCAGAGCGCAAGTTGTGCATGCTTGAATTCTGTCGGGTCGATAACCGACTCATTTTTTTCTTCTTCCGGAAAAAGTGTCGCCTTATTCGCTCCCCCGTTAAGTTCGTTCAAGCGCCCCCTGAGTGCGCGGAACTCGAGCTCGGCAAAAAGTGTCTCCGCGCGCGCAAGGTCAAAGTTCTCCCGCCATTCTTTCTCGGGCAAAGAAAATTCAATCGGCGCATCGCGACGCACAGTGGCGAGCGTTTTGGAAAAAAGCGCTTCTTCCTCTCCTTCCTCGAGGAGCGTTATGATGCGCGGCGAGACTCCTGCCGCGCGAAATTTCTCCGGATCTTTTTTTAATTTCTTGTACATATTCTCGACCGAACCGAACATGGTGATGAGCGTTGTTGCCGTTTTCTCACCGATGCCTTTAATACCGATGATGTTGTCCGACGGGTCGCCGCGGAGGCCTTTATAGTCCGGTAACAGTTTCGGCACGAATCCAAAACGCTCCACAACTGCCTTTTCATCATACAAAATAGTGTCATTGATTCCTTTTTTGAGCGTATACACGAGCACGCGATCGTCATCGACAAGTTGAAGCGTGTCCATGTCACCCGATGCAATGATGATACGCAAATCTTTTTTGTCTTTCATTTTTTCCACGATTGTGGCGAGGAGATCGTCCGCCTCAAACCCGGGAAGCTCGTACGAAGGTATGGCGAGTGCGGCAAACACATCGCGCGCGCGCTTGATCTGATGCACGAGATCGTCTTCGGTTTTTGCACGGCCTTGTTTGTACGCCTCGTATGCTTCGTGACGAAAGGTCGGCTGGGGCAAGTCAAAACACCCCGCAATATAGTCGGGTTTCAGATCCTTGATGATCTTCATGAGCATCGTCGAGAGGCCGTACGTCGCTCCCGTCGGTTCGCCAGTACTCGAGGTAAATCCCGGAAGCGCGTGATACGCACGATGTAGTATCGCGTGCGCGTCGAGAAGAATAAGTGTTTTTTGAGAATCTTTTTTTTTCATAAATAATTAAATATCTTCTCCCGAGATGCGCCGCACGCCTTCGTCGACATATTCGAAAGAAATCCTGTGCGCCTGCGCGGGAATTACTTCGGCGACCTGTTCAGGCCATTCGATCAATACAAGATTTGCAGGATCCGCGAGTACTTCATCCCACGCGAGCGCGCGCATCTCTTTGCTTGAATTCAAACGATATGCATCAATGTGCACGAGTGTTCTGAACCCAATCGCATTTTTCCCCGATGGAATCGGGTACTTTTTTTCCAACACAAACGTCGGACTCGTGATCGTTTCGGTGATATCGAGAAGCGCGGCAACTTCCTTGGTAAACGCGGTTTTCCCCGCACCAAGGTCGCCGGAAAGTGCGACCACGGTCGCGCTTTCGGTACGCGGTGTGGTGGCAAGTTTTCGCAAAAATGCTTCCGCCACCGCACGTAATTCGACCAAACTGACAACTTCTCTACTCATGCCTTCATCTTACCACTCTTGGGAGAGAATGTAGAATATGGAATGTTGGAGGCATAGAAAAAGCGGGTGGGGGCCTTCGGCCCCCACCCATTTTTCCATATTCCATATTCCATATTCCATATTCTCCCCTCTATCACTTCCCCTCTGCAAAACGCCCGTAGAGATGGTTCCCAACAAGAATCAAAAGGAGGATAAGGATAGAGAGCAAGAGCCACTCGAAAAGCGTTGAGGGCAAGAATGTCGTCGCCACAGAAACCGTTGCATTTTGTCCTCCCGTATTCCCCATCACCCGATGTGTTACATACGCGATCTCGTCGCCCTGTACGCCTTGCGGGTTTGTGTACACGATGTTCGCCGTCACGACGAGGACCTGCCCGAGAGCGAGGTTTTTTCCAAAGACACCCGAGATGAATGCTTCGCCTTGATCGTTTGCCGACAAGGTACCAACATCAATCGTCACTGTGTTGTCAGACTTTGAAAACGACCCCCTGTCCGCAACCGTGAACTGCATCGATGAGGCGGGTGTCACACGCACCACGACATTCGTCAGTGTTTTGCTACTCGTGTTTCTCCATATTACATGATACGTTCGTGTCTCACCACTTACGATATTTTCACCACCACCATCGAGCGTCAGAGACATGAGCGATTGCGAAATCCCCTCGCGCACAATCGTCGTGGTTGTCTTCTTGGGCGTCACAATCTTCACCTGCGGTGGCGGACTCACCACGGGTGTTACGGTCCCCGCCACAAAACTCATGACGGTGCCATACACTCTGCCGTACGGATTCTCCGCAACAATTCTATAAAAATACGTTCTGCCGGATTGAAGCCCCGAGATGACTTCGGAGTGCTTGACTACCGGAAGAGCACCTACATTCATCGTCACCGTCTTGTTCCCCAAATTTGTATTCTCACCCCACTCGAACCATGCGCTCGAGGGCTGGCTTGCAGACGTAGAAACAAGACCGTTCAGTTTTGCAACACCATTATACATCTCGGTTGCAAAAAGTGTCGTCACAGATGGTGCGGCGGCATATCCACTATCTCCATAAGTACCGCCCGAATACCCGGTAACAAATGAAAGGGTACTTCCGTATACTGTTCCCTGTGCATTCCGCGCGACGGCACGATAGTAATACGTCGTATTCGATACGAGACCGGTTACCGTTGCATTGAAGTTCGATGCGGAGTATCCTTGTGAGAGCTTTTGTGTTGAGTTCCCCAGATACTGTCCGCTTCCCCACTCGAACCAGCGTACGGTATCGTTTGTGCCGCGCGGGTCAACGTAACCGTTCAGTACCACGAAACTTCCCGACACGTCAGCGTTGCGCGTGCTCACCGTAGCGATGTTGTTTGAACAATTTGTGCCGTAATACCCAGACAAGCCACAATTTGTATTGTAATCATAATACCCACTCGTCGAAAAAGAGTATGTGTCTCCGTATACCGTCCCCCATGAATTCTGCGCGACGGCGCGATAGTAGTAGGTCCCACCTTGGGACAAGCCGGAAATGCTTGCGGAAAAATCCGAAGCCCCTGATCCTTGGTTGTAACGTGGTGTTTGATTACCAAAGTTCTGCGATGTCCCCCACTC
>LCOP01000037.1 GCA_000996605.1 Parcubacteria group bacterium GW2011_GWA1_47_8 | reverse complement strand
TGCAGAGGAAATATGGAAGCCAAATGTATTAAAAACCTATTAAAAGTGACTGAGGATCTAGGAGGATTACGGTAACAGTTTATTTTGGCCTATAGCGGCGGATTAGCCGTTTTTCACACATTTGCTTGCGCCCCCCCCGTGGCAAATGATATACCTTCTTCAGTTTTACACCACAAGAGTACTTCTTGTTTTCTAACTCACTTCGTTCGTAAGAAAACAAAGTCGCTTGCCTTGCATCTCGCGAGGCATTTTATGTTCCTTCAACAACACAAAAGGGGTAGCCTATGAAGCGTATCAAAACGCTGTTCGCAATGCTCGTGCTCGCTTTATCTCTTGCACAATCGGCTCACGCGATCACGGTGTGGTATCAGCCGATGCCATTGCCATCTCCGCTGCCGAACGGAGCCACGGAATCCAACTATCACATTCGTGACGGCTGGCTCAACAATTACTATCCTGCCATTAAAATATTTCAGGACACGGCAGAGTTGAAAATCGGCGGATGGGGAGATACATACCTCTCTCTGCTTAGATTCGATACCGAAGGGTTACCGAAAGATGTTACCAACGCATACCTCTACCTCTACAGTCTCTCGCGCAACGGAGCGTACCCGTCTCAAGTTGCTCTCTATCGGGCATCTTCCGCGTGGAATACGACGGTGCAATGGGGCGACCCGAACACATCGGGAGTTCTTGAGCCGTACTCAACAATACCCCCTTCAACACTTCCCTCTACGGACGCAGGCTATGCATACTCCCCGTCACCCGCAGAAAACTCTTTCTATGGCATGTGGATTACGCCGTTTTATAACGGTTGGAAAACTACGCCGTCTATCCAACGGAGCGGATGATGGGAAGCGCCCGATTCTGCGCCTTGATTTCGATCCAACACTGGTGCTCAAGATGCCGTTTGAAGCATATAATTGGAATGTAGGTACGGAGATAGGAGGGTTAGGGTGTGCCATTCTTCACACAGGGCACACCGGCAATTATTATTTTGCAATTGATTTTGAATGGAGGGCAAAAAGGGCTGATGGCAGTATGAGGTACAGTAGTCCTACTGCCGAAAACATTCCCATTCTTGCCGCGGCGGAGGGGACGGTGGTATCAGTCGAACACAACAGTAGTGGCTTTGGTGAATCTGTCGTTATTGAACATGGGGCTACGGGTATTCGGACTCGCTATTCGCATATGAAAATAATGTCTAGCGGAGCTTCATCTATTCCGCCTGAAATCTACACTGGTGTCATTGTTCCGCAAGGAAAGCGTTTTGGGTATATGGGAACAACAGGTTCATCGACCGGTGTTCACCTTGATTTTACGGTGAGCTCTAAAGAAGCGGACGGTTTATGGAAAAGCACCAAAGACCGCCCCAGCCTTGCCAAGATCATCATGGAGGGACAGCTTCTCAAAAGCTATCAAGTGGATAAATGCGCGGGAGGTGTTTCAAATCGATACTATCCGTCATCAAATCTGATGGTTCCGTAGGTTCTTTTGTTTTTGTTAACCTTTAATGGGGGTACTTTGTACCCCCATTTTTTTGTTTGGAATCAAGATTAATACATGCTATATTGAATTTTATGAATTTGCAAAATAAAAAAAGTAGCACCATTTTTTTCTCAATCGTGCTGCTTCTTGTTGTCGTTAGTCTCGGGACATTTCTTTTTTTTAGAAAAGAAGCGCCCACAGACATCTCGTACACAGAAATACCATGCAGTAAAAACCCCATGGGGAAATGTGAAAAAGCTCCATTGCCAATAGATACAAATGAGTACGCTGGTATTATTTCAATAAGTATTGACGGTCAGAATATCTACACTAATAAAAAATATGGTTTCCAGCTTATGTATCCGAAAGAGTTTGATGTGCGGGAGAATAATCTAGGGTATCCTTTGGGCGATTCGGGGTATCAAGGGGATGGGGAATTTGGGATTCTCGACCCATCCAAGGGAGCGGGGCTTGGGTCAATCACCATGAGCATTTTACCGCTCAATGACCTCCCTGATTTGGGTGGAAAAATAATAATGAAAAAGCAAATTGTCGTTGCTGGGCAGACTTCTATTGTGTCTGACGTGGAGTACCATAGTTCTATTCATACGGACAGATTGTTTTCTTATGTAATCCCGCTTCAAGCCGTCGATGGTCAGTATTTGGGGATAATTATGTATGATGACCCTTCAAACTTCCACGTACTTGATAAAATCGTTAAAAGTATCACATGGTTGCCCGTTGAGAAGAAGTGAAGCTGGTTCTAACCGCAAAAGTTGTTATGGACGGATGGATACTCAACAGCTTCCAAGTGGACGGTTGCACCAATGGCGAATCCCAGCGATATTATCCTTCATCAAATGTGATGATTCCATATTTGTATTCTACATTCTGCCCAATATCGTGTAGAATGGATGGATGATGTACCACCATGATACAAGAAGAAAACTCTCTGCGTCCGACGCGGAAAATCGCGCGCGCGGGGGTGAATATGTGGCGCGCCTGCGCAGGGCGATGAGCGACCCTTCCTATGCGCTTCCCGAAGCGTCGCTTCGGCTTCCCTTTGATGAGGGCTTGCTCAAAAAATCCAAAACACTTGCCCGCGAGCTTGCGAGCCAAAAGCTCATGTATGTCATCGACATCGGCATCGGCGGATCGAACCTCGGCACAAAGGCGGTGTACGATGCCTTGTCGGGAACGCTTGATGCGCACATGCCGTTCGCGCCCAAGATGCTCTTTGCTGATACGTGCTCGCCGGAGCTTCTGGCGGATATGGCGGAACTTTTATTAAACGAAGTGCACCATAAAGAAGAAATTGTAATCGTGGTGGCGAGCAAGTCGGGAACAACAACGGAAACGATGATGAATGCATCGGTGCTTGTCGGTGCGCTCGAAATCGCACTTGGGCCACTCGCTGATCGTATTGTTTGTATTACGGACGAAGGGTCGCCGCTATGGAAAACGGGGGAAACTCGAGGGTTTCATCTTCTGCCGATTCCAAAAATGGTGGGTGGACGGTACTCCGTTTTTTCTCCGGTAGGCGCTTTCCCGCTCCTCTGTGCGGGGGTGGACGTTGTGGCGCTCATGCGGGGAGCGCAAGCAGTGGTGCATGAGTGTGTGGAACAAGGAGAAAAGAGCGAGGCATTCATGTTGGCGAATGATATCTTTGCGTGGCACGAACGCGGCACGGCGGCATTCGACATCTTCTTGTTTCATCCGGAGCTTGAGTCGCTCGGCAAATGGTACAGACAGCTTTTTGCGGAAAGTTTGGGAAAGGAGACGACGACGGAGGGCACCCCCGCTTCCCACCGTATGATTCCCACGGTGTCTCTCGGCTCGACGGACCTCCACTCGGTCGAGCAAATGAATCTCGCAAATCCCGGGCTTTCGGGGCGGGTGCTTGTGCGCGCTCATGAGCCGCATTGGGAACACGGTTTTGTCGCAACAGATTCCGTGTTCGCCCCGCTCGTGCCGGGGATTTTGAACCGCGCACCATGCGAGGTTTTTGACGCTATTTATGAAGGGGTCAAGGAAACATACAATACGCGTGGGGTTTCGTACGGTGAAATCAAGCTTGCCAATCTGGATGCCGAGTCGCTCGGGGCGATTCTCCAACTCGAGATGTGTGCGGTCATGCATCTCGCAAACCTTCTACATGTCAATGCGTTTGATCAGCCAAACGTCGAGGAATATAAGCGTGCAACACGACGTATTCTTGGTGGGGAATAGATGTCGGCCTGTGGACACTTGTTTTGGTGGCCATATGGTATAATGGACGTACGAGTATTAATAATAATTATTGAGAAATATGAAACATATTGTAGTTTTAAGTTTCGTGTTGTTTCCGGCGCTCGCGTTTGCCGGCACCGTGGAGTCACTTGCGGAGTTCGAGGACAACTCGGGGTTGCTCGCATCTCTCTCTGTGTGGTCGGCGATTATCGTCGCCTTTATAACCATCGCTATGGTGTGGATCGGGGGAAGCAGAATGCACGGGGGTATTTTTGGGAGTGTCCTCAATTATTTTAGTGCAGGCATGACAGCATTGTTCCTCGGATTTATTACGGGTGTGCCGTGGGTTCAAAGTCTTGCTTCGGCTTTTTATTTGGATCTGATTAACAGCTCTCTCTATATCGCAGGGTATATTTTAATGGGAATTGCCGCCAACAAGCTCCTCGGTGCGATTAAAGGAGAGTAAAGGTAAATAAGTTTTATAAGTTGAAAAAGTTTGATAAGGAAAATACCAAACTTCTCTAACTTATAAAACTTCGCTAACTTATTAACCTTATAAAACTAAAAACCATGGATCAGAACGAACAATACAAATCAATAATGTCAGAAATTATCGGGAAACAGATTATTATTCTGGGTCCTAATGTTGCTGTTATGCGTGCACGCAAAGTACCTAATTTGGTCATTAACGACGATGGAACGGTTGCGAGTATAACCGGGGATCCATCGGAAGCAATGGGGAAGCTCATCGATTCGTACGTTGAGTTGTCGGGGCAGATTGTAAAGAATACTCTCGGAAGTATCTTTACGAAGTATCCCGAAATCAAGCAGGCAAGCTAAGGACTGCTTGCACGTCAGATTACCAACAATCCCTTCTATGATTCCGCAGAATATTTTATATATTGCAATTATTCTCATTATTTTGTATCTTGCGGGGATTACTTTTGCGTATTGGTTTTTCCTGCGAAGCAAACGCAATATCGAGATGAAAGAAAGTGAGGTAAAGCACCGCATGTACGAACTTGCCATTTTGAAAGAAATCGCAGATCGCACCGGGTACTCGCTCAATATTCAGAAGATTCTCGATGTTATTGCAGGGTCACTCAATCAATTTTTGGAATATGATGTTGCCGCGTACATGCTCCTTAACCCTGACAAGATTATTTTTAAATCCGATTTACAGCATTCGGTATCCCCGCAATTTATCAAAGAGGTACGCGGACGGATGCTTAAATCCCTTGCGGCAATCCTCGGGCGCGACCTCACGAATGTTTCCGTCGAAGAAACGATTACCGGCGCACTTATGCTTGAGGCTACCGATGAGCCCGTGCGTTCCTATTTCAATATTCCGTTGGTAATCGGTGATCAATTGGTCGGTGTCCTTACGATTGCGCACCGCAAGGAGGGTTTTTACAAAGAAGAAGAGATGTCCATTCTCTACAAAATTGTCAGTCAGGCTTCGCAGGCGGTTACGAAACTCGAAGAAACCGTGAAAACGGAACAAAGGAAAACCGCCGCGATGATTGAGAGCATGATCGAGGGGGTGGTAATGACCGATCGCGACTATCGAATCCTCGCGGCAAATGCGGCCGCACGAAACGCTATTGGATATGAGGGTACCGAGCTCCCGACCATCTTTGATTTTATCACTGGGCTTAATGGTGCGTTCGATATTAAAGAGAAGCTCGAGGAATCAATTAAACTCGATAAGCCGTTGACGTTTAAAAATGTCATGCTTCGCGGTAAGTATTATGAGGTGCTCATTTCACCCGTCAAATCAGATGTTGGGGTTATCAAGAATCAAATCCTCGGCGGTGTGGTGGTGCTCCATGATATCACTCACGAAAAAGAAGCGGAAAAGATGCGTGATGATTTTACGTCGATGATTGTGCATGAGCTTCGGTCGCCGCTCGGGAACATCAAAAAGATTGGCGAAATGATGAAATCAACAAAAGTGCTCGAGAACAAGCAGATGTCGAGCGAATATGTGGCAATGCTTTCTGAAAGCTCCTCCTCGATGTTGACGCTCTTAAACGATCTTCTCGACGCGGCCAAGATCAGCGCAGGGAAGTTTACGGTTGAGAAGAAAGAATCAAATCTCAAGGAGTTACTTCTCGGTCGCGTGAAATTTTTTGACACAACGGCTCGTGATGGTAAAATAGAGTTGAGCTTGTCCTTTGAAGCGAGTGCCCCAACGACAGCTTCTTTTGACCCAGTGCGGATAATTCAGGTGGTAAACAATCTCCTTACTAATGCGCTCAATTTTACTCCCCCGGGCGGGAAGGTGGCCGTCGAATGTTTTTTGCACAAGAAAGGGAGCACGATTGATCAGGAAGCGACAAAATTACAACTCCCGTGGATTGCAAGTAGAGAAGACTCCTCTACGGGTATGCTTGACGATTGTCTCGTTATTGCGGTTACTGATTCAGGAGAAGGGATCGCACCCGAGAATTTTGGCAAACTCTTTAACAAGTTTACGCAATTCGTCGGGGCGGCGCGTGAGAACAAGCATAAAGGAACCGGGCTCGGGTTGGTGATTGCAAAGGGTATCGTCGAGGCGCATGGTGGGACAATAAGGGTCGGATCGATTGTTGGCAAGGGTACTACTGTGTATGTTACAATAAACCTATGAACAAAAAAATACTGATTATTGATGATGATAAGATCTTCTCGAAGATTATGAAAGACGGGCTTATTGCGGGAAGCCAGGGGAAATACGATGTATTTGTGGCTTTTGATGGTGTCGAGGGTTTCGAAATCGCGACACGTGAAAAGCCCGATCTCGTCATGCTTGACGTGCTTATGCCAAAGTTGAACGGTCTTGAATTCTTGCAGAAAATGCGCGCGGAGGAGTGGGGGAAAGATATTCCGGTCATTATGGAAACCCAGCTTTCCGACCTTGAAAAGATGAGCGAGGGAATCGCGCTCGGTGTGCGCGGGTATATCATCAAGTCTGATTATTCGATTGAGGCGATCCTCCGTCAGGTGGGGGATGTCTTGAAATAACTAACAACTGACGACTAACAACTGACAACATACGCCGCTTTGCGGACAGACAACATATCCGCATTCGGTCAATTGTCAGCGGTCAGATGTCAAATGTCCCATCATATTATGGAAGATTCAAAAAACAAGTTCTACAAAGCATTGACGGTGTTGGCGATAGTCGGGGTTGTTTTTGTCGGCGCCAAGATCATCACCGAGGTCAAGGGGTATCACTTCATTGGCGGGAGTGTTCCCGCGACGAACACCATTTCGGTGACGGGAGAAGGAGAGATTTCTGCAGCGCCCGATATTGCAACAGTTTCTTTTACAGTAACTGAAGAGGCAAAGAAAGTTTCCGATGCGCAGGGCAAAGTGAGCGTAAAGGTTAAGGCAGCGCTTGACGCGACAAAGAAGCTTGGTGTCGCGGACAAAGATATCAAGACGGCGAACTATAGCTCGTATCCCAAGTATGAATGGGAGCAAAGCAAGGTAGTGTGTGTAAACGGAATGTGCCCACCCTCTCCCGGCAAACAAGTGCTCACTGGGTATGAAGTATCTCAAACAGTAACGATTACCGTACGTGATCTCGACGTGGTGAATCCACTCGTTTTGGGACTTGCGAACGCGGGAGTAACAAACATGAACGGGCCTAGTTTTGCGATTGATAAGCAGGACGAACTCCAAGCAGAGGCGCGCAAAGAAGCTATTGA
>LCOP01000036.1 GCA_000996605.1 Parcubacteria group bacterium GW2011_GWA1_47_8 | reverse complement strand
ATCGGCTACATGAGCCCGATGCAGTTTGAGGCCAATTATCAACTAACTTGTGTATCTAAAATTCACGAAGTAGTTGTCTCAAATTAGGGGGTCAGACCATCTCTCTAGGTGATGAGACAACAACCCCGCGCAAATTGCGCGGGGTTATGCTGGAAGCGAAGCGTGCTTTTCTAGCGCCGTAGGGGATTAGCCGTAACTCAATCGTCCCTCTTTCTCTGCGGGCTCTCTACAAACCAGCACGGTTACTCACTCAAGCTGTTTTATTGCAGAATATTTTATATTTTGGTATCATGCAGTTATGAGAACAAAAAACTCCAAAGGACAATTTGTCGCTAAAAGATTTGACACCAAAGTAGGTACTATTGAAAAAAAGTACGGTATTGAGCTTGGCGTACGTTCAGACAAAAAACTCGGTAATTTTCTTGAAGAAAAGGGTTATAAATCACTCGCGCAAATGTTAAAGGGGGCATAATTGCCAACAATTATCAACATATTGGTACCATGCCTAAAGCGTCAAATTTCCCATTTATTACTGACGATGTTTTAAGAGAAAACTTAGATATAGCCTTCGACCACCTCACAGAATTAATTCTTTTATCTGAATCACCCAAATACAACCCAGTTCTTAAGAGTAGTTTTCGAAAAACAACAATAATTTATACCGCATCGATTATAGAGGCTATTTTGCTTTGGTTTTTGAAAAAGAAAGTAAAAGAGGTTGACTTAAAAAGGGAAACAAAAAGATTTAAAATAGAAAAAGAGATTTATCAAATTAGTGATGCTGAGAAAATAGTACTTGGTAAAGATGTCACAACTGTAGAACAAATCAAATTTTCAAAATTAAATCTTGCAGACATAAACACTCTTTGTAAAGAAAATGGCATCATTACTGATTCTATTTTTAAAAAAGTGAATAAAGTAAGGGAATTAAGAAATAAACTCCACATAGGAACGCTTACTGTTATAGAAAAAGATTATTCAAAAAAAGACCTTGAGTTTGTGTTTTCTGTAGCACGAGAAATTAAGAAGCTTCCTTAATTAAAAATAAAAACCAAAAGAGCGGGCACTAGACCTAGGACACGCTCTTTTGGTAACGAAAAAATCTCCTTCTCATATTTCAAAAATACCATGTATGCATACAGATTGCAAGCGGATACCCACAGGGGTGGTTTTGCGAGCTTTTTATAAAAGGCGCTCCTGTCGATCCTCTGGCATATCAAACCCCAGATGTTCATACGCGCGCGGGGTGGCGACGCGGCCGCGCGGTGTGCGCTCGAGGAGCCCGAGTTGCATGAGGTACGGTTCGTTTACCTCTTCTATGGTCGCAACTTCTTCGGAAAGTGCGGCGGCGATGGTGGAGAGTCCGACGGGTCCGCCGCCGAACTTCTCAATGATGACTTCCAATATCTTGCGGTCGAGTGCGGTGAGACCAATCTCGTCGATCTCGAGGAGGGCGAGTGCGTCCGCGACGAATTTCAAAGAAAGGTCGCCTTTGTGCACCTGCGCAAAGTCGCGCGCGCGTTTTAGAAGGTAGTTTGCGGTACGCGGTGTCGCGCGGCTTCGGCGCGCGATTTCGCGGGCGGCATCGTCGCTAAGCGCGATGCCGAGAATTCCTGCCGAGCGCTTCACTATTTTTTCAATTTCGTCTTCGGTGTAAAATTCTAGACGAAATGTGCCACCCGAAAATCGCGAACGGAGCGGTGACGAGATGAGCGCGACGCGCGTGGTTGCGGCAATCATCGTGAACGGAGGCAGGTCGAGCTGTATCGTGCGCGCGGACGGCCCCTTGCCGATGATGATGTCGAGCACGCCGGATTCCATCGCGGGATAGAGCACCTCCTCGATTATTTTATTCAAACGGTGGATCTCGTCGATAAAAAGTACATCGCCCGGCGAGAGGTTGGTCAAAATAGACGCCAGATCACCCACTTTTTCTATGGCAGGACCGGACGTTGACTTCACTTGACAGCCCATTTCGTTTGCGATAAGATGCGCCAATGTTGTTTTTCCAAGACCGGGAGGTCCGTAAAACAGCACGTGTTCGGGGGGGTGCGCGCGCTCCTTTGCCGCCTGAAGCAGTATTTTCAGGTTCTTTTTTATCGTTTCTTGCCCTATATAATCGTCAAAACGACTCGGTCGCAAGGTTTGGTCAAGAAAAGAAAAGTCCTTGATATCGATGATGTTTTCGTCGTCGGGGGAAGGGTGGCTTGACATAAAAATATTTCTGTGCTAGTCTTGTTTTATCGATGGCTGAATGGTCATCGTACGCTCGTTTACTCTCCTATTATAAGAAAAAAGCTGGGGGGGTGAAAAGATCCTGTACATAAGCCTCTTGCAATTGGGCCCTTCGGGGTTCACATGGTCGTAGACGAGGACACCGCGGTACTTCACCTTGTGTGAAGAGCGCTACGGTTATCCTCAGACTGCTTCCTAACTCGGCTCCTCGTGTTCCGAGAATTACATGGGGTTTATGTATCGGATTTTTTTGTGCTTATTTTGTCACCGCCTTTTCTTTTGGTCAATTGTCCGTGAAGCGGTGTCAGTGGTCAGTTGTTCTTTGCTCTATTCCTTCTCCAAGTCTACCACGCGTTCCACTTCGTCAAAAGAGGTCGCTCCGGCGAGTATTTTCTCGATCCCATCTTCGCGCATATTGAGGATACCCTGCTTTTTTGCAACCTGACGTATCTCACGCTCACTCGGAATACCGTTGAGGAGCGCTTCAATATCTGCATCCATAAGGATTGCTTCGAAAATACCGACACGCCCTTTGTAGCCGGTTTTGTTGCATACATCGCAGTGGGCGGCGCGCCATACTTTTTCCGTTTGTACCGCGGTCCCTACTTTTTCCTTGATGAGTGCGGCAACCTCGTCGATGATTTTCTTTTCGCGTGGCGAAGGAGCGTCTTCTTTTTTGCATACACAAAGCTTGCGCGCGAGACGTTGTGCGAGCGCGACGGTAAGTGCCGAGCCGATAATTTTCGGCGTGACGCCGATATCAATCAGGCGGGGAATTGCTCCCGCCGCCGTGTTGGTGTGGAGGGTTGAAAACACCATGTGTCCCGTGAGCGCCGCATTGATGGCAATCTTTGCAGTCTCGCTGTCGCGGATTTCTCCCACCATAATCACGTCAGGGTCTTGACGGAGTGCCGCGCGGAGCCCTTCGAGGAACGTGTAGCCTTTGTCCGTTTCGACTTGCGTCTGCGACACGCCCTTCAAATGGTATTCGATAGGGTCTTCGATGGTCATCATCTTGATCTCGGACGAATAGATTTTTTTCAAAAACGAATAGAGTGTCGTCGTCTTTCCCGATCCCGTAGGTCCGGTATTGAGTATCATGCCGTGCGGTTTTGTTATTTCCCGCTCCATGATTGCGAGGAGGCGGGGACTCATGCCGAGGTCCTCGAGGGTCACATTGAGGGACTGGGGGTTTAAGATACGCATCACCACGCCTTCGCCGTACGCGCCGGGAATTACTGAAACGCGAATTTCTATTTCCATGTCAGCAATCTTGATGCTGAAGCGTCCATCCTGGCTCTCACTTCCCACGTTAAGCTTCATGCCGGCAAGGAGTTTCAAGCGTGAGCTGAACATACGATAAATGTTTTGGGGGAGCGTTCCTACTGCATGAAGCACGCCGTCGATGCGGTAGCGAATATGCACTATGTCCTCGGCGGGTTCGATATGAATGTCGGACGCACGGATGCCAATCGCGCCCGCGAGAACGACGGTGAAGATCTTTGAAATATAGCGCGCGTCTTTTGCGGTCACCGTGCTCTCGAGTTCCTTTTCAACATCCGCAAGGATTTTAAAACGCCCGACAAGGTTGTCCATGCTCTCGCTTCCGATATCGAGGACACCCGCTTCGCTTTTGGTGGCACCGGAGATTTCTTCATAGCGCGCCCAGACTTTTTCAAGACTTGCGTGCGAGGCGAGGTAGAGCTCGGGGACGTATCCTCGTTCAGTGATTTCCTCAATAATTTTCTTCGTGTCTTCTTGGATGGGGGAGAATACTGCAAGCTTTACCTTTTTCCCCGCAAGGTCAAACGCTCCGATGAGTGCCGCGCGCGCGTCGGATTCTTTGACGAGCCCGAGTGCGGCGACATCGATTGGCATAGCGTTCAAGTCAATATACGGGATGCCGTATTTATTCGACATGATCTGGAGAAAATCCTCCTCTTCTTTTTTGCGAAGCTCCGCAAACTGGTCGTCTTTATCCGTGTCGTTAAACTGAAGCATAATTATGCCTATTATTGTAAGCGTTTTGGGCGTAGATTGCCACTTGACAAAATATATTAGTTTGTTATAATTTTATTTAGATGTATTTAGTGGTTTATGATTCGTGAACCTTACAAGGGCTTGGTTTAGAAGGAGGTGTGCAATGAAAAATTTTATGTTTATGTTTTTGTTCACCATTCTTTTTCTTGTGGCAGGATGTGCCACGGGGTCAAGATATCGCTGTGTGGCGAATTGTCCGCCGGCAACAAAAGGAAACAACGCGGCCACCCTTTTAGGGATGGCCGACCGAAAAGCGGCGCAGGACTGCGCCCAGGCGATTGTGGATTACTGCTATCAGAATCCGCAATCGAGCGTTTGCTATGCCTACGATGGGCATAGTGGATACGGATATAATTACAATCACCAGTACCTAAGTAGGTACAGTAGATACGAACAGGATGTTTTATTTGGTCATTATCCTGGTGCACCCGTGAGGTGTCCGGTTCCCACAGGACAATAAAACGATAAATATGTAGTTTCATGCGGCGAGCTTTTGAGCTCGCCGCTTTTCTTTTCCCTATTGACATTTTTATTAAACTGTAGTATCATTTAAACTTATGAAAAAAATCATTATTTCACGTCGTTTGGTGTCGGTTTCCCTTGGGTTTTTTGTGCTTGCGGTGTCAGCCATTCCTACGGTTTCTTTGGCGATGACGATACTCGCGTATCCTACGGTCACCCGTATCACCGAAACAAGCGCAATCCTTGTCGGTCGTCTCGAGCAAGCAGATGACTCGCGGATGGTATGGTTCGAGTGGGGAGAAACTCCCAATCTCGGACAGCGTGCTGGATTCACCACCATTTGGAAGCAAGGTTCTTTTTCGGGTGATATCAATAATTTGCGTCCGGGAACAATCTATTACTTTCAGGCGGTAAGCACCGAAGGCGGACAGCGAGTCGGGTCGCAAATCCTTTCGTTCACTACCAAAGGGGCGCCGCAGAATTATATTCCCGTCTATCCTGCGCCTACTATCGCGCCCGTCGTGTACCCTACGCAAGGAGCAAATGCTATCTCGAGTGTGACTCCAGCTAAAAGCACTTCCGCGGCGAAAACCTCACAAGCGTCAAAGACCGCAGTTGCAACAACAGGAAATCCGTGCGTTACCGCGCCTTCGAACACCTTTGGGTTTTCGACGAGTGGCGGGGCTCCAAACCTCGGCGTGAGCGCGCTTGTTTTTGGTGCGGGAGACAGTTTTTTCCCGAATACGCTCGTGGGATGGATTGCGCTTTTTGTTGCAGTTCTCGCGATGATACTCATCGGACGCGTTATTTTTGAAAAAACCTCGGCGCGTAAAGAGGAACAAGTGGTAATCGAAGATGGGGATATTGATGAGGACGAAAACAGACTAAAAAACAACAGATAAAAGTGTTTTTTGAAGGGGAAATACCCCGTAAAAAAGTCAATGCGAAAGCATTGACTTTTTTCTGTTGCATGATATAATTAAAAAAGATGAATTATTGGGGCACAATGCACCATCGTGCCTATTTGACAACCAACAAAGGAGAGAGAGTGTATGCCCAACAAAACAGTTGAGACCAAGGAAAGACCTTGGTGGAAAAGGTCTGCTATTTTTGTACTGCTTGTTCTTGTAGCGGTGATGTGGAGTTACGTAATAACTCTCCAAAAGGAGAGAGATGAGTTTCGTAAGGAAGCAGACACCGCAAAAGAAGAAGTAAAACAGAAGGCAAAAGAAAAAAAGACTGCCGAAGGGCAAGTCAGTATGGAAAGATTGGCGGCAAAGAAGGCAAGAGATGCGGAAGTCAAGGCCAGAAAGGCCGAAGCAGATGCAAGGAAGGCCTTGTTGGCGGCTGAGGGTAACAAAAATAAGTTGCTGGCGCAGAAAAAAATGGAGAAGCCGGTAACGAAGACGGCACCACCACCGCCTATTGATGAAACAAAAAATCAGGCGCAGGTGATCCCACCATCAAACACATGGCCGAAGGATTGCACGCCAGCTTTTGATTCAAGGGGAAATCCATATTGTCTGGAGGCGGCACCGGTGGCACCAAAGGGGCAGGTGGCACAGGCAGAGGCACAGGCAGAGGTAGCGTCGTCATCGGCTCCCACTACGACGGTTCATTGCCCAAAGGGTGTTCCGATCCTCGCATCAAACGGAATTGGCGCAGGCTGGGCTGGCGAAGAGGTGGCGGGGGAAACAGGAAGATGGGTCGGAGTACTCGGCGCTGGAGCGATTGTAGGAGGAGCCGCCCGTCCCGGGTCTGCCGCCGCCGCAGCCCCTCCTGCGGCACAAGGTGGTCGCGTAAGACCCCTGCCATTTCCGGCGCAATAGTACTTTATAATTTTTAGTTTTGGACATGGTGGGTAGATCATTTTTTTGCGCGCCATGTCCGTATTTTTAAGTCTTTGATTGGTTTGATCGAGGATTTAAAGATGCATTATGGTCGTTATAACTATGGAAATAAAAACTATGAAAAATATACTACAAAAATTGGGCGGGGTTCTTATGGCAATCACTTTTTTGGTTGTGCCTGTATTCTCGTACGCCGCGGCGCTTAACACTGGGGTGGAGGATATTCCCATGTTCGAGGTGATGAACACGACGGCAAGCGGAATTAGTTGCACCACATGCTGGAAGACTTCGGTATCTGCAAATCCAGGTGATGCAATCTCTTTTTCTATCTATTATCACAATACAAGCTCGGAAACGGCTACTAATGTGCGTGTGCGTTTGACGCCGCAGAATACAGGAAGCGGCACAAGTCATTCTTTTACGGCATCCGTAATGGCCGACAATGCACCAACATCAAGTGGAACAATAACTGTCACTTTAACTTCTCCTCAATCACTTGCTTTTGTTTCTGGCGGGGTGTTGTGGCGCGCCAATCAAAGCGTCGGTGGATCTACCCCGCTCTTATTCGGACAGTCGGGAAGTGAGCTTTTTAGCACAAATGGTTTGCGGCTCGGCGATATCGGTCCGGGGTGGTCGACGCAAGGGTCGGTCATTGTATACTATCGCGTTGCTTTCGCAAGCCAAAACGTCAATGCACCGTCTGTTACGACGCTAAGTCCGACTTCTGTCACCGCTTCCTCGGCTGTTTTGAATGGATACGCGAACCCCAACAATACGAATGACACGACGCGCTGGTTCGAATGGGGCACTTCGCAAAACCTCGGTAATAGTACCGCACATAACAATCAAGGGTCGAGCGCAGGGAACTTCAGTGCACTTATCTCCGTTCTCGCGCAAAATACCACATACTATTATCGCGCAGTCGCGGAGAACTCCCAAGGCGTAGTATATGGAACCATCTTGAATTTTTATACCACTGGCGGAAGTGATACTAACCTTCCTTC
The DNA here is from genome assembly GCA_000996605.1 of Parcubacteria group bacterium GW2011_GWA1_47_8. Taxonomy (GTDB): domain Bacteria; phylum Patescibacteriota; class Minisyncoccia; order Phycocordibacterales; family UBA1550; genus UBA1550. The sequence goes on along the minus strand of LCOP01000036.1, from coordinate 3 downwards.
AGT
>LCOP01000035.1 GCA_000996605.1 Parcubacteria group bacterium GW2011_GWA1_47_8 | reverse complement strand
ATAGTCGCAATGAAAGAACACGGTGATAATGGCAAATTCTTCGTTCGGCAAAGAGCAATTGAAAGAGCCGGAGAAGGTGGTAGTGCTGTCATATTCACCAGTGACAAAGAATGTGGAGGGCTCGACGAACAAACGTTCGCAGGGCTTATCTTAAACAACAGAAAGGAGAAGATCAAATGAAGGGTTTCACTGGTAAATTAAGTTCGTGGTTGCCATTCAAGGTGACGCCGATCAGAGTATTTACAATGGCGATACTTATTGGCATGGCATGGAAGATTCGGTCGTCAAATCCCGAAGAAGGAGCAAACTTATTACTTACCCTGCCAAAAGTGGGTGGAGTCATGATTGCACTCGTCCTCGTCTACCTTCTCGTTGTCCTCGTTATGTTGTGGTTTGGCAAAAAAGATAGGGCTGAGGATATTACATCCTCAGCCAACACCCCTTTAACAGAAGGAGCGAGCAGGAAAACACCGAAGAGCAGAGTCAAGAGGTTTATAGAATGGTGGAAGGAATGGCGCAAAGATAAGAGTGAGGGAAGAAGATTTTTTTTGTACATCATCGTCATCCTTCTCGCTTACACCGCCGGCATGGCGGCACCTGAAGGAAGAGTTCTTGCCTACAGAGGAGCAGTGGCACTCATTGGCGCACATGTAATCGGGACGATCCTTATCGCAGAGAAAGTAAGCAAATTTTCATGGATTGTTGTTCTTGGAATGCTTGCTTACTTTGTCTTAGCGTGGGGATACCCCAACGATGTACCAAGAATCTTCGACGCAAGTTGGGGTCTCTCAAAGAAAGTGACTAGAAGCATGGCGGATACGATAGTCTCTGTTCACGAGAATTACGGAAAGGAAAAAGCGCCGTCCGTAACCGCTCTAGCGGAGAAACCGTCCGCAGTCAAAAAAATCCTCAAGAAGGAGCTTGCTTTAGGGCCGGGAACGATGGAGTGGGTTATACGACCACCGGACGCACCACAGGGAGCAAACATCTCGATATCGTGGAAATGTCCACAGGGGTGTTTCGTAATGGTGAATCACGCCATCGCCCTCGAGGAAAGCCCTCTGTGTATCAATGGAAAATATAAAGGGTATGACTGCAAGGCGGAAGTTGTTGAACCAATGGAACCAAGGAATGGAAATGAGTTTCTTGCGAAAGAGACCATCGTTAACGCCCCCGGGACGCAAATACAACTTCCAAAAATGCGGGACTACCAAATAGGGTTCAGCGTTCCACAAGGCATTACACTTGCGAAAGCAAGCTATACCCTAACTTACTGAAGTTGAATATTAGTTCTACTCATCCTCCTTGCGGGCAACCGCAAGGAGGATTTTTTTACATGACAAAGCCCCGCTCTTCGTAAAAACGAAGGGCGGGGTTTTGTCGAGTTTTGTTCTAACCTCCGATCTGGCCCGCCGTCGAACCAATGATGTTCAGAATACCGTACACCGCAAACATGATTGCCATCCCTGCAATACCCCACATCATGTGACTCTTGCCTTCTTCTTGCGCCTCTTCATTGTCTTGACCCTGAATGAATTTGAACACTCCCCACAAAAAATACATCATCGCAAGGGCAAACAAAAGCATGATGAGCGGGTTCAAGATAAGGTTAGTGACCGTATCCATAAAATCCGTCACCGCCGAGTTTGGTGGTGGAAGGGAGTCAGGCATTATGATTAATTTCTTTTACTGCGTGCAACAAGTAAAATTCCTAGAAAGGCAAGCTTGGTGGATTTACCGCTCCACCTTGGTCAGGATTCCCCGCAGTAGTCGTTATAATTTTCACGATTCCCCAAAGAGAAGCCATGAGTGCAATACCAATGAGTCCATAGATAATCTTTGTTCGTCCTTCAGCACGAGGTTCCTCCCCCTCTGCGCGCATAAACTGGAACACTCCCCACATAAAGTACACTGCGGCGGCGGCGAGAAGAAGAACTGTTGCTGCATTCATTAGGCCTTGTATAAAGACGTAAACACCTCCGACATCTGGGGTTCCTATGTTGCCAGGCTGTGCAAATACGAACGTTGGCGCTAAGAGAGCAATACTTCCTACAATAATTTTTTTCATTATAATATATTATTAATTAACTGTTCATCCTCTGCGATCATGAGATGATCGTATGCTTTCTATTATACGAAACCCACTCGCAAACCACAAGGACTGCAATCCACAGGCTACGAAGCAGGAATGAACGGAATGGGATTAGATGGTGTCAGGTCGGTAAAAAACGTATTGGTGAGGATTGCCACAAGCCCCCACAAGGAAACCATGACGGCAATTGCCACCACGCCCCAAAATGCTTTGCCTTTGAGCTTGGCGAGCTCTTCGGGGTTATCTCCTTTTCTGATTACTTCGGTGATATTCCACATAAAGTATACGACCGCAAGCCCCAGAATGAGGTAGATAATCGGCTCTATAAACGCACCGATGATAAACTCTATGAGGTCTTTAAAATCTGATCCTGATGACATGGGCCCTGGTCCTACTGGTAGCATAAAAAATAAGTTAAGATTAATATATTAGACGTTAATTACTCAAATCCCCTGACGGTCGCCTCGAGCACCTTTGAAAAGCCCCACGCCGCCATCATGATGAACGCACCCACGACCGTCCACGTGAGCGCCGACCGCGCTTCTTCGAGTTTGGTCGTATTGCCCTGCGCCTGCACAAAGAGGAAGCCGACGTAAATAAAGGCGAGTACGAGAAAAGGGAAGAGGACGGTGATAATCGTACTGATGAGCTGTCCGACAAATGCCGAGAAGGTATCGGTGTTGATGGGGTTGTGTATTTTTTCATCAACGTTTGCTGATCCTCCACTCATAGTCCCCCCACCGGTCCCACCTGTTGGTGCCGCCGCAAAAACACTCACGGGGGCAACAATGAAACTGAAAGCGAGAAGTACGGTAGCAACTTTTTTCATATGTGTATATTGTATCAAGAATACCGCGGTCGTGGCAACCAGTTCTTCATTAAAACCCGAGAATGAAGTTTACTACTCCATCCTTGGGAACAACGAACACCAGCAAAAACGCCTTTACTAAAATAAACGCCGCCGCAATAATACCAAAACCGAGCAAAATATTTCCAAACCGCTCTTTTGCTTCTGTCCACGCCGACGCCTTGTTTTGGGACATAATCAAACTTCCCCCCGCCCACAAGAACCCAAGTGCCGCGAGAGGTACCGCAACACCATAAAGCAAGAACATGATAATATTATTGACAAGCGTAATCAAATAATCAAAGTCACAGGGTGGTTCCGGGGATCCCCCTTCCGGTGTGCCTCCGCACGGTACTAGTCCCGCGGCACTTGCTACAAACGGCAAAATAATTATTACCCCCGGGAAAACCCAAATTGCTAATTGTCGTAAAAGTTTACTCATGGTGTTTTCTTTCCGGAAAGGATCCGGTCTATCGCGCTTTGCGCCGTGGTGAGCGCCTGTTCGGCATACAGGAACCCTGACGTGATGTTGTCGACCATTGTGTTAAAGATTCGGTCGGTTTCCTTTGGAGACGGGTCGTGCCAACCGCGAGCGATGATTGCCGCGTCATAAGTAACTGCCACCGTAGCATCGTTTGCCGGAGGAGTCCCCAGAAGGTCTCTCCGTACGGGAGGAATGTTAAAGGTATTGGCGACAACACCCGAAGACACCGCACTGGTCAAGAGGTACGCCGCCTGAAAAGCTCCTGCGGTGTTTCTGCTGGCGCGCACCACCGCAACGCCGTGCATGCGTCCAAAGGTCACGCGCTTTGAAACCGTGTCGGGTTGAGGCACCGGCGCGATGTCAAAATTGAGATGCGGATTGCGAAGCTTGATCGACGGATATTCGCTCGCATACCCAAAGTAGAGCGCCAAATCCCCCGCCTCAAACATATCGCGCGAATACGGGAGCGTGCGATTCCACGAATACGTGGTGAGGTTAGATTTTGAAAACTCAGTAAAGAATCTTGCCGCACGGACAATGGGTTCGGAGACCCCACCAAGCTTTGGAACCCCTACTGCCTGCGTAAGTGTTGATTTGTACTTCCCTTCTGCCCCGCGTTCGACGATATTTGAACCGGCCTGCATGATGAGGAGTGAGATGATATCTTTCGCATGCGTAACATTTTTATATTCACCAAAAGAAACAAAACTGCGTGAAATATTACCACTCGTGTCACGCGCCACGATACGCTCTGCAAGCGGATAAAATTCAGTCCATTTCTTGGGAGGAGAGAGGAGCGACGCACTGGAAAAGATATCTCTATTCCAATACATGACGAGTGGATCGAGAGTAAAGGGAATCCCCGCAATGCCTTCGGGCAACAGGAACATCTCCCCCTCCTCGACAAAAGTACCCTTGAACGTGCGCTCCGGATACGACGTGTAGGGCATGAGCATAAGCTTGTCGACCGTAGAAAGTATCTTATCTTCCGAGAGCAAGATGAGGTCGGGACCATTTCCCGTAGCCAATGCATTCACAAAGTCGCCATCAAACGTGTCCGTGTCCTTTTCGACATACTTGACGGTGAGGCGTTTCTCACCTTGGAGCGCCGTGTCGATAGCTGTTTGCATCTCCCTCTGTGGAAATGTCCCCCACAAGGTCACGGTGCCATAATTTTCCTCCGCGCGCTCAAGGAATGGGAGCTTTCCGGAAAAAGCGAGCATTCCCACAAGGATCATGACTCCAAAGATACCGAGAACGACAAATTGAAAAATACTTTTACGTGCCATGATGATTAAGGTTTAAAGAGGACAATCCCATAGTGATGCGCACCGGCACTAAACTCCCTTTTCTCTACAAATCCTGCTTGATCGCACAAGGTGCGCGCGGAGGTAATCGAAACGACCGCGTCTTTTGTCGGACCCACATTGCCGAAAGACTCCTTCCAGTCGACAAGGAGCAGTTTGCCCCCCGATTTCAAAATTCGTTTCGCTTCACCAAGGAGCCCCGGCTTGTCCTCTGCCTGAAAGAGCACATTGGAAATAACCACTGCGTCAATGCTTGCGTCTTGTATTGTGGTGCCGCCGAGGTGCTCGATATCACCCCACAACACTTCAACATTTGAAAGACCTTCTTTGTCTGCAGCAGATTTTATGTTAGCAAGAAATTCTTTTTGTACTTCCACCGCATACACGCGACCAGTCGCCCCCACGCGCCGTGCGAGCGGTATCATATACGCACCGACACCCGCGCCGAGATCCGCAATACGCATCCCCTCATAAATGCCAAGTTCGCGCACGTTTGTTTCAGGGTCGGTAAAATTTGGGAGGTCCATGGAATAAAATATGGGATATGGAATATGGAATTTAGAACAATGCACGTGGAGTACTCCTTATTCAAATTTCATAGGTAACTCTATTGTACCGCGCAGTAGACAGTGATGCAACAACAAAATGGCAGAATATGGAATTTGGAATGTAGAATATAGAATAATACAGAAAAATCCGCCTTTCGGCGGATTTTTCTCGGACACTATTCCACATTCCATATTCTATTTTCTATATTCAGCCTCCCCCTACAAACACGTCAGCGATGCAATCATGTCCCCCTCGCGAAGCTTCATAATGCGCACGCCCTGCGTATCGCGGCCGAGCGATGGCACATCCTCTATCGCGATGCGAATCACCTGGCTTTTCTTTGATATGGAAACGATTTCCTTGTACGCGGGGGTAACCACCTTTGCCACAATGAGCGCGCCAATCTTTGGCGTCACCTTTGCCGTCTTAATACCCGATCCGCCGCGCTTTTGTATCTTATATTCTTTCATGGGTGTGCGCTTGCCGTACCCATTTGCGCTCATGACGAGGAGCTCCGGATTCTCGGCGTCCTTGCAGAGCAAATCCGCGCTGACGATGAAATCCCCCGTGCGAAGCTTCATCCCGCGCACCCCGCCCGCTGTACGACCCATTTCGCGCACATCGGATTCTTTGAAACGGATCGCCTGCCCTTTTGCGCTTGTCAAAATAATATCATCGCCCTTCCCCACCAGAAGTGTCGAGAGTAATTCATCTCCTTGATCGAGACGAAGCGCGATGATGCCGCTCTTGCGCACGTCTTTGAAACTGTCCGCGGATACTTTCTTTACTGTGCCATATTTAGTGACCATAAAGAGCGACATTTTCGCATCCTTGGTCGTCTTTGGCATCGCCAAGACCGACGTCACTTTTTCCTCGCCGGAAAGCGAGATAAAGTTCATGATTGACTTGCCACGCGTCGCACGCTTGCCTTCGGGGATCTCGTACATCTTGATCTGGTACGCCTTCCCCCGATCTGAAAAGAACAACGTGTCGCTGTGTGTGCGCGCCGACAAAAAGAGCGTGATGAAATCCTCATCTTTGGTGTTGAGGTCCACCACGCCGACGCCGCCGCGATTTTGCTGACGATACTCGCTCGGATTGGTACGCTTGATATAACCGCCTTTGGTAAATACCAAAATGGATTCTTCGTCGGGAATCATGTCCTCGACCGAAATCGATTGCGCACCATGCTTGACCACGCGGCTCTTGCGCGCATCGCCGTATTTTTCCTTTACTTCACCAAGTTCCTTTTGACCACCGCAAGAATTTTTTTCTCGCTCGCAAGGAGCGTTTTGAGCTCGGCAATGAGCGCCTGTTTCTCCTTGAGCTCGAGTTCGACGTTC
>LCOP01000034.1 GCA_000996605.1 Parcubacteria group bacterium GW2011_GWA1_47_8 | reverse complement strand
CGGTCTTTGTTGTTTCGATCTCCACCCCCGCACTACGAAGCGTCTCAATAAGCGCTTCAAGGTGAAGCGGATTGCAATTCGTGATGCGAAGTTCTTTTGCCGCGAGTGCTCCAAGAACGAGGAAACTCCCCGCGTCGATACGGTCAGGCATCGTCTTGTACACGCGACCTTTCCCCGAAAGAAGTTTCCCTCCGCGGATCGTAATCATCGGCGTGCCCATCCCCGAAATTTTTGCTCCGCACCGATTGAGAAACTTCGCAAGATCTTCGATTTCGGGCTCCATGGCGGCGTTCTTGATTACCGTCGTCCCTTTTGCGAGGACTGCCGCCATCATAAAGGTCTCAGTTACTGTTACACTCTGTTTTTTTAGGAAAAATTCTGCCCCCCGAAGCCCACCCGCGGGCGCCTCGATATCATACGCGCTACCATTCAAAGTAATCTGCGCTCCCATTTTCTCAAACCCTTCAAGAAAAAGATCGATAGGACGAGCACCGATGAGACACCCCCCGGGATACGGAAACGAGACTTTGCCAAACCGCGAAAGAATCGGTCCCGTCGCCACGACCGATCCGCGAAAACGTTTTGCGATCTCGGGAGTCAGCACCGTCTTGAAATCCGCAGGAATAGATACCTCGTACGTATCAGATTTTGGGTGAGAAATTTTTGCGCCCAAATCAGAAAGGAGGTCGAACATGCGTTCGATGTCATTGATCTCGGGAATGTTGGTAAGCGTAACTTTGTCGCGGAACAAGATCGTCGCCGCAACAATCTTGAGCGCCGCATTTTTTGCTCCCGCCACACGCACGGCCCCCGACAGCTTGTGCGCTCCGGCAAGTCCTTGAATTTTGAATGCTTCGCTCATACGATGTATCTCATCTTACTACACGAACTATCATTTGACCAAGCAGATACTTTGTGAGATAGTGCGATTTTTCCACCCTCCTTTCCTCCCTGTTCAACAACGAACGCCTAATTCTATGAGACCTATAAGTTTTAGAGATTTTCCGCTACTATAAAGATATGAATATCGTCACGGTCATCCCTATTGCCCGCGGAATACCGAAAGACTCCCTTACGTATTTCGCAAAAGAAGTCCCCGATGTGGGCTCGATTGTGATGGTCCCCGTACGCAAACGAGAAGTTCCGGCGCTCGTTATCAAGACACACAATGTTGCCGACGCAAAAACAACGCTCAAGTCTTCAGACTATGCGGTCAAGAAAATTTCACGTGTGCGCCCGCGGCGCATATTTACCGATGCATTTCTTGAAGCCGCGCGAAAAACCGCGGAATTCTCTGCGCAAGGCCTCGGCCCCCGCCGTAATTCTGAACAATCACCTTGCGCAAAATCTTCCCCCCGTCGCTGAAGATCAAAATACTGCCCCCGCTTCATCGCGAGGGAATATTCGCGCCATCCAAGACATCACCACGACCAGAATTGATGCATGGAAACGCCTGATTCGCGAATCATTTGCGCGACATGAATCGATTTTTATTTGCGTCCCAACGCGGGGAGATGTCGAGCGGCTTGCTCCAGAACTCTCTCACGGTATCGAAGACTATACGTTTCTCTTTCACGCCGAACTCCCCAAGAAACGCCTCCTCGAAAAATGGGTGTTTGCGATAAAAACCACGCATCCGATTGTCGTTATCGGCACGCCGCAATATCTCATGCTCCCCCGATACTTCAATACTATCGTGCTCGACGAAGAGCATGTGCGCGGATGGAATACATTCATACGGCCGGCAATCGACCTCCGTATCTTTGTCGAACACTACGCAAAGGCATCGGGAAGCATGCTCATTCTCGGCGCGCCGATTCTTCGCCCCGAAACGCATGAACGAATCCGCCACGACGAAATCACCGAGTTCGGGCGTATCGCCCCGCATGCACGATTGCAAAAACAAGAACAGCACCCCGAGCTCGTCACCGAGATCATCGACCCGCGTCCCGAGGAGAAAAGATTGCGCGAGCGGGACAAGCAAGCGTTTGTGGTATTGAGTGAAAAGATCCAAGACGTAATCGCGCATGCATTTACACACCGCGAGCATGTGGTATTACTCGCGGCGCGCACCGGTCTCGCCCCCGTTACGGTCTGCCGCGATTGCGGGACGCTCGTACGGTGTCCCGCGTGTGACACACCGCTCGTCATGCACAAGACGGACGGCGGCAAGGAATCCGAGGTTCGCGTTTTTTCGTGTCATGCCTGCGGGCTCATTCGCCTCCCCGAAAAGAACTTGAACGAAACTTGCCACACGTGCGGCGGGTGGCGCCTCATCCCTCTCGGCATCGGTATTGAAGGCATAGAAGAAGGAGTTGCGCGCATCGCACCCAATATGTCCCGATTCGTCATCGGAAGCCACAACACCAAAACTCGTACGCAAGCCGAGAAGATCGTTGCACAATTTGAAAAAACACCTGCGGCAAAAAAAACCGGCGCGGTCTTGATCGGTACTCCCGCAATCGTTCCACTCCTCCCCTTCGTCCACCACACCGCGATCATCTCTATTGATTCCCTCTTTTCGATCCCCGACATTCGCATGAGCGAGCGTATCTTTGCTCTTATCCTCGCACTCCGAGAGAAAACAACGCGCACACTCCTCATACAAACACGCGCAGACGACACAACACTCATTACCCAAGCACTCGACGGTAATCTCACGGAATTTATTGACACTGAACTCGCGCTCCGCAGAGCATTCGCATATCCGCCGTTTGGAACTATTGTCAAGATAACCCTCCGCGGTCCACGCGCAACACTTGTAAGCGAGATGACACGACTCAAAGAATTCTTAAGCGACTATGCACCGCTTTGCCCTAACACCTGCACCCGCGAAGCACGCAATATTTTCCACATGCACGCAATCTTGAAACTCCCCGGAAATGCAACGCTGGACAAAACACTCCTTGCCAAACTCCGCGCCCTCCCGCGCACCTTCACTATCGAAGTCAATCCCGACCATTTGCTTTAACCTACGTATTACGCTATGCTTGCAAACAGACGAGAATCCACTCTTTCATAGTGGGCTCTCCTTAGGCGGGTTCTGCAAGAAATCCGGCCCAAACCAAGGTCTTTGTTAGTGAGCCCAACGGGGGAATGCTCACCGCCTCTACCCCGTCATGAACGCTACACTGGCCCCTCTTGCGCCCCGCCATAAAAAGCGGGGCTTTCCTTTGTTGTTCATCATCATCTTTCGAAAAATCCCCAAATACGCTATACTGCTCGTACGATAATGACCAAGATCCTCCAGAAAGAAGCCCCGGTGCTCCATATGCAGGCAGAGCCTGTTTCACAGAAAGATATCGGCTCCCCGCGGCTCGGCAAGATCATCACCGACATGAAAGCGCTCCTCACAGAGGAAGAGGACGGGGTGGGAATTGCCGCACCACAGATCGGCATACCGCTCCGCATTTTTGTCGTATCGCATCGCGCATTTGAATACGCCGATGATCACGACGAGGCTCCAACAAATATCGCTCGAGGCGCGGAGTCCGCGCAAAAACCCGCACACGAAGATCTCGTGTTCATCAACCCCGAGATCATCAAGCTCTCGCGAAAAAAGAAATGGCTTCCCGAAGGGTGCCTGTCGGTCCGCTGGCTCTACGGCGAAACCCTCCGCGCCGAAAAAGCGACCGTGCGCGCCTACGACGAATACGGCAAGCGGTTTACGCGGGGTGGAAGCGGACTCCTCGCGCAGATATTCCAGCACGAAGTCGACCACCTAAACGGCATCCTTTTCAATGACCACGCAAAGAATCTCGAGAAAATCAGCCCCGAGGAACAGAAGAAAATGTGGAGCGTACCGACTGCGGAAGGTCGCGAAAAAACAAAATGATTATGACTGATATCCGCATCACATTTTGGGGCACCTCGCACTTTTCCGTGATCGTCCTCGACGAGATGGTGAAGCAAGGCATACTTCCCGCCCTCATCGTCACCGCGCCCGCCCGCCCAAAAGGTCGCGGACTTGCGCTCACCCCGTCAGACGTGAAAGTCTGGGCGGATAAACATGGCATCCACGCCCTCGAACCGGCAAAACTTGACCATGAATTTCTTCGTCAGTTATCAGTGGTCAGTTGTCAGTTGTTCATCGTCGCTTCGTATGGAAAAATAATTCCGCGCACCGTCCTCGACATGCCGGAGCACGGGACACTCAATGTGCATCCATCGCTCCTGCCGCACCTCCGCGGTGCGTCCCCTCTCCAAACCGCCATATTGGAAGACGTCCCAGTAGGCTCCGTGCACGAAACAGGCGTTACGATTATGCAGATGGACGAAGAAATGGATCATGGCCACATCGTGGCACAAGAAAAAATCTCGATACCAGACTGGCCACCCAAGGAAAGCGACCTCGAAGAGACTCTCGGCATGTGCGGCGGCAAGCTCCTCGCAAAAACTATTCCGCGATGGGTGGCGGGTGAGATAATGCCGACGCCCCAAGACCACGCGCGTGCAACCTATACACAAAAAATTACCAAACAAAGTGGCAAAATCGACCTCGCCGACAACCCGGCACAAACGTACCGCAAGATTCGCGCGTATAATACGTGGCCACGCGTATATTTCCTCACCGAGCGCGGAGGCCGCGAGATTCGCGTTATTGTTACCGACGCCGAGTTCCACGAAGGCAAGCTCGTCATCACCCACGTCATCCCCGAAGGCAAGCGTGAGATGTCGTATAAAGAGTTTCTGCGTGGGCAAAGAGAAAGCAAATAGTTAATAGCAAATGAAAAAACAGCGCGAGGTTATCACGCTGTCGAATTGCGAGGATTTTGCAGAATATCGGACAATAGCTATTCTGCCAATGCTTTCCTCATCATTGAAACTTTTTCATAACTTCTCCTTACGGCAAGAGGCTCGTAGAAACCGTAGTTTCCAAAATTTTGGACCACAATACTTTCAGAGATCTTCTGCATCAATTGCCGAGCCAGACTTCGATTTCCTTTTTTCAACTCATCGATGGCCTTATCGTACTCCACCAATATGACATCTTGGAAAAAGGTAACTTCTCTTTTAACGTCTTCCGTCTTGAAAAAATAAATGAGCTGGAACCACCGAGGAGAAAGTTTGTTTTTCAATTCAAGAAGCTCGCGTTCCTTTTCCTTTTTTCTTTCCGAAAGGAATTTTACGATTTCATCTATATCGGTACTATTGATCATTCTTCTCTCCTTTTGAAGGTGAGTGTCGCACACTTCCGCATCATTACAGAATTATTAGTATTGTATCATATCTAGAACAAAAAGTCAAGCAAAACGTAATACACGTATTTAAAAAGGATTTTCGCTTTGATGTTACACTCTCTATACTAGCCTACCCATGCAAAATACGCTATACTATTTTTGGGAAGATGTTTAATATTTCAAGGAAAGCGAGGTTAAAATGAACCTAAGAAAATACTTAAAACCTTGCGGGAATATAGCCTCTTCGTGCGCACTCCCCTCTGTGCCCATGAAAGCGCCACCTTGCCCGAGCCCTCCATGCTGTTGCACACGTGGAGGGTTTTTTAATTTAAAACTCGGCATGCTATATTTTTCTTTAGCGTATTTTTTGTAGTCCTTTCACGCAATATGGAGGAAGTTTGTATGTTTAATCCAAGTGGTGAATCAATCGTGTTTAATGAAATAGATTGGAAAGTGCAAACCCCCGCGACATTTTTCCCACATGCGATGTGGCACGAAAAATATGGTATTCTCGAAATCTCTTTTGCAAGCACTGACATTGAAACAAAAAGGTGTCCGCTCATTGCAGGCCTTATTCACAATATCTATGTGAATATCCCAATATCTCCTTGTAAAAAGTCGGTAAAACTTCCTAAGATGGTGTTGGGGGAGGTCCCTGTTGCAGGTTTCATCATATCACTTGATGCGCGAAAAGCTTTCAGTAAGCATCTGAAAAATAAATGGGGCGGATGGTATCAACTCCAAAGGGCACTTGCCAACGTGTTCTATAAAAAATATAAAGTTATCGATGTCATTCTTGTTTTGGAACAAGCGTACCCCAATTTCCTTGGGGACTACCGCCAAGAATTTTTTAATATCTTGCGGGGGCATAATCTTCATATGCACATCCCTCTCAACCCATGAAGATATCTTGCCCGACCCCGTATGCAACACATATGGGGATTTTTTATGGATACAAAACCCCGCGCTCTCTAGTATGGAGCGCGGGGTTATTTTAGGAGGACTCTTAGTGTCTTACCTCCTCATCAGGCTCGACGACCGCAAGGATACCTCCAATCGATTCAACTGACTGAACGGAACGAATTTTGACAAAATATTCCCTCCCTGTCTCATGGTAGAAAAGTACCAACCTTTTACCCCTTCGCCAATTATATTTCTCAGACGCAGTACTGGCAATAATACATTCCCCATAAGCGTCGAGGGCTTGAGCCTCATCTTGTCCAATTTCTATATCTTTAAACATGGCACCCCCCCCTCTCTCTTGAATACCGTGGCAAGACCACATTACTCCTTCTCTATTTATACACAAGAAAGAGATGCTAGTCAATCAGACTTTCCTCCCTCTATTCGATTGTAATTTTTTGAATAATCATATCCTCAAGAGGGCGGTCAGTGGGCGAGCCTTCTGTCTTTATCGTTGCAATAATATCAACAACATCGAGTCCGCTGGTCACCTTGCCAAAAATCGTATACTCAGGCGGAAGCAGTGGGTAATCCTGGTGCATTATGAAAAATTGACTACCTCCACTGTTTGGCTCCTGTGTTCTTGCCATCGCAAGGATTCCACGCTTATAGCCAGTTTTATAGAGCTCATCACCCGAATTAAATTCATCGGGAATTGTATACCCTGGACCGCCCGTCCCCCAGCGCGATTTCATTGAAAGATCTTTTGAAAGCGGGTCGCCGCCTTGAATCATAAAACCTTTGATCACACGGTGAAAACGCGTGCTGTCATAAAAACCTTTTCGTGCGAGCGTAACAAAATTCTCGACAGTCTTGGGCGACTGGTCTGCAAAAAGCTCGAGCGTGATGATGCCCTGATTCGTAGTAATAGTTGCTTTGGTCATGGATTCTTTATTGGTGTTTTTTGTTTCTGATAAATTCGTCTCTGCCGGCGTGGTCGTTGCCGTTACAGGCTCGGATGTTGCCTCCGGCTTCTGCGAGCCACCAGCCCATACGACAAACCCGAGAATAGCAATAGCGACAACAAGAAAAATAATATTTGCTGTTTTCATATTTCTGATTTCTTAGAACCTGTTCACAATCTCATGCCTATCCAAAACTTCACAATTTCCTGCGAAAATCACGCATTCCAACGAGGCATATCGAGCGACCAGATTTACTTCGCGGTACTCCGCGTTAGTAAATCGAAGTACTCTCTGTGGTGATACGCCGAGGAGGAATAAGTGATTTGCAGCAGAAATTGTGAAGTTTTGGACGGCAAGCATGGTGTTTATTGATTATTTTGCGGTGAGATTGTGAACAGGTTCTTATTACTTAGCCCGCCCAAAACGAAGTATGTTTTTGATAACCCCCGCACCGCGGCGCATGAGGGTGCGGTCTTTTTCTTTTTTTGAATTCAGCTCACGCACGAGTTCATTACGCATATCGTCAATCGCGGCGTACAGATCGCTTTTCTCGGATACGGCGCGAAAATATTTTCCGCGTACCGAAAGATTCACCTCGGCGCGAAAGATGTCTCCCGACTGGTGATGTTTCGTCGTCTGCCCGACCTCAACCTGCACAAGAGGCTCTTCGTCTTCATGCGGTATCATAAACTTTTCTACGCTTCTCAACTTCTCCTCAACATACGCCAACAAGGCGCTCGAGAGCTCCATGTTGGTTGTTTTGATATTGATTTTCATCCCGTTAGAGATAGGGAACGCTACGCGTTTCCGTATCGTAATTATATTAAACCTCTAATAATGATAGACTTATTATATCCCATTAGTGCCAAAGACATAACTGAGTTATCTCTAACGGGATTCATATGTTTAGTATAACATTGAGTTTGCGGGCGG
>LCOP01000033.1 GCA_000996605.1 Parcubacteria group bacterium GW2011_GWA1_47_8 | reverse complement strand
AACCTTTTTGTGTCATGGGCTCAGTATACCTGAAAACCGAGGGTTTTCAGACTTTCCTACAATGTCCCTGCGGCAGAGACCGCAGGGAAACGAGTTTTAACACATTTTTTTGCTGAAAGCGACCGCAACCTCTAACGGGATTCATATACCTATGGTTTAAAGTTAGGATCTCGCAACAGCTCCGCCGCTTTCTCCATCTGGGGATCCTTCCCTTTTTGGACGTCTTCTTTGGTGAGGGTGACTTTGACCTCCGGCTCGAGACCATTTTCGGAAATAGAATGCCCTTTGGGCGTGAGCCATCGCGCAACGGTTACTTTGAGCGATGTCTCAGGAGTAATTTCTACGAGTTCTTGCACGGAACCTTTCCCGAAGCTTTTTTCCCCCACGAGCTTGGCGACGTCATGCTCAGAAAGCGCCCCCGCGAGAATCTCTGACGCGGACGCCGAGCCGCCGTTGATGAGGACAACCATTTTCAATTCGTCTGTGAAAACGTTGTACCCGGTGCTCCTTGTTATCTTTTGTGGAGCGTTCAATCCTGCGTCTTCGATGACTACCGGCTTGCCGAGAGGCAGGAACCAGCTTGCCATGTCGACTGCCGCGTCGAGGTAGCCACCGGGGTTGCCACGGAGATCGAGGACAAGCTTGTCAGAGCCCGAGAGCACAAACTCACGGAGGGCATTACGGAACAGGTCGGGTGAATTTGCGGAGAACGTGTAGAGGGAGATTACAAAAACGCCATCATCACGAAGCTTGGTGTCGATGTTGGGGATGGTGATTGTATCGCGCACGATCGCGAGCTCTTTGATATCTCCGTTTTGTTTGACCGTAAGATTCACCACCTCTCCTTTTGGACCGCGAATGAGGCTCACGGCGTCTTCGACGGACATGCCGTTGGTGAGCTTCTGTTCAATCTTTAATATTTGATCTCCTGATTTTATCCCTGCACGCGCGGCGGGAGTCCCTTTGAGGGGGGCGACGACCGTGAGAACTTCTTCTTTGATCGCGAGTTCCATACCGACGCCGACGAAATCTCCGCGCACTTCTTCGGCGAAGATTTTTGTTTCTTTTGGTGGGAAGAATACGGTATAGGGGTCGCCATAGGAAGCAACAAATCCTTCAATAGCTCCCCACACTTTCGCTTGGTCGGTCGGGATGCTCGATGATGCGGTCGTCGAAATGAACTTTTCCTTGAGGATTTCCTCTGTTTTCCAAAATGGCGCAAGATCAAGAGTGCTCGTGCCGTTTTCGTTTTTCGCAAGCGGGGTATTTTGCCCAAGGTAGTTGCCAACGGCGAGTCCCATGCCGAAAGCGATAAGGAGACAGGTTGCGGCGACAGCAACCATGAGGAATGTTTTATTGAGCATGCGCTTCATCTGTCGTAGTATCGCAAAAGTTTCGCTTGCGGTCAATACGAATACGAGTGACGCCTCCCGTGTCCTATAGTACTGCGAAGGCGTCACTGGTATGTTTATATAAAACTTTAACATTCTCTGTTTGATTTTGCTTACTCGCTTGTGTATACTTATAACTAATTATGATCTCGCGCTATACATACGGGGAGTTGCTCTGGATCGACGTGCAGTCTCCCACGCAAGGAGAGATTCGCTCGCTCATGGAGGAGTTCAATCTGCATCAGTTGGTTGCCAACGAGCTCCTTTTACCGACAGTTCGTCCCAAGGTCGACCTCTATCCGCACTTTATCTACCTCATCCTGCACTTCCCCACAATCTCGCACAAGCATGACGGCGGGCATGACCAAGAAATCGATTTCATTATTGGTAAGAAATTTATCATTACCACTCATTATAACGTCATTGATTCCCTCCACGAATTCTCAAAGATTTTTGAAGTGAACTCTATTCTCGAAAAATCAAACATGGGTGACCATTCCGGCTTCATCCTTTTTTATATCTTAAAGGAGCTCTACAAAATGCTTGATCGAGAGCTCGACCACATTAACCACGATTTTGGCGATATTGAGTCAAAAATTTTCTCGGGAAAAGAGCGCGACATGGTGAATGCAATCTCGCATCTGAACCGCGACCTTCTTAATTTCAAGCAGGCAATCCGGCCGCACAAAGAAGTCCTCGAATCATTCGAGATTGCCGGCACAAAATTCTTTGGACAAGAGTTTTCCTATTACCTCCGTTCGATTAGCGGCGAATTCTACAAAGTCTCCTCTATCCTCGACGGACATCGTGAGACGCTTCTTGAACTCCGCGATACGAACGACTCGCTCCTGACGACCAAGACTAACGACATCATGAAAACCCTCACTATCACGGCGTTCATTCTCCTCCCGCTTACGTTTATCGGGCAATTGTTCGGTATGAGTATCGACAGAATTCCGTTTGGCGGCAACCCGAATGCATTTTGGATCATTCTCGGCACGATGGGCATTGTGGGTATTTGTCTTTTTGGGTACTTTAAGTTTTTCAAAAAATGGATGTAGAACTCTTCAATACCTTTTCTCGTAGTAAGGAAAAACTTGAGCCACTACATGGGCGTGAGGTGAAAATATATCAATGTGGTCCCACCGTGTATGACTATGCGCATATTGGCAATTTGCGTGCGTATGTGTCGTGGGATATTTTAAGACGCACGCTTGAGTACGCTGACTACGAGGTCAAGCAAGTAATGAACCTCACCGACATTGACGACAAAACTATTAAAAGAAGTCACGACGAAGGACTCACGCTTTCAGAACTCACTTCTAAATACGAAGCGATTTTCTTAGCCGACCTACGACATTTAAACATCAAAGTTCCCGAGCACTTGCCTCACGCAACAGAGCACATTGCGGGGATGATTACCATTATTGAAAAGCTCCTTCGTGATGATTTTGCATACAAAACAGATGATGGTGTGTATTTTAATATTTCAAAATCAAAAGACTATGGCGCCCTTGCAGAACTCGACCTTACCGCCGTCACTCAGTCGCGTATTGCAAACGATGAATATGACAAAAAAAATGCGCGGGACTTTGCGCTATGGAAATTCTGGACATTAGATGATGGTGGGAATGTTTTTGACGCATCGTTTGGGCGTGGTCGCCCCGGCTGGCACATAGAGTGTTCAGCGATGGCAATCTCAGAGCTTGGCGAGACTATAGATATTCATACGGGCGGGGTGGATCATCTTTTTCCACACCATACAAATGAAATTGCACAGTCGGAAGCATTCACCGGAAAACCTTTTGCAAAAATCTGGCTACACAATGAATTTGTAATGGTTGATGGACAAAAAATGTCAAAGTCGCTCGGAAATCTCATCGCATTGAAAACTATTATTGAACGAGGGTTCTCTCCTCTCGCATATCGATATTGGGTGCTCGGCGCTCACTATCGCGCGAAAGCAAATTTCACATGGGAGGGATTGGAGGGGGCACAAACGGCACTCGCACGGCTTGAGACTCATATTGGTGATGAAGTTGGAACAATAAACAAGGTATATATAAAACGTTTTGAGGAGATCATATCAAACGACCTCGATACACCGCGCGCGCTTGCGCTCGCATGGGAAGTTGCAAAAAATGCGACTCTCTCCCCTGCTGACAAAACCGCAACACTCCTCGACTTTGACCGTGTGTTTGGTCTCGGGCTCGCGCCACACAAGAAAGAGGTAATCCCCGAGAACATTATGGTGCTCGCCCACGCCCGCGAAGAAGCCCGCGAGACAAAAAATTGGGCAAAATCGGACGAAATCCGCGCAGAGATTCGTGCCCTCGGCTGGGAGGTTACGGATACTGACGGTGGTCAAAAGATTACAAAATTGTAAATCTCGAAAAAATGAGACGCCCAAGGTATCTATGGAGTGTGATATTATTAAAAAAGTTCATACATTATCAAGAAGGAAGGCAACTACGTTTAGGTAGAGAATTTGCCTCACTGTGCCCTTTGTTATACTATTGTTGTGTGGAAATGTTTAGGAAAATTGAGTTTCGTAATTCAAAGCAATTATTGATAAATTTATGATGACGAAAAAAATTGCATTCTTTGTGGGACTTGGGGCGCTAGTAAGCGGTATTTTACTAACACTTACTAGTGAAGTGTTTTGTCCTTCTCCTATAAACGCTGATGGGTACTTAATGTACGTATGGTCATATTGTGGCATGATCGCGCTTTCTTTAGAACCACTCACTCTTTTAATTCCATTCTCCCTCATCACCTACTGGATGAAGGATGAAGTCTTCCGCACATGGTGGAACTTTGCCCGGTGGTGGATGCTGGTGATTATTGTGGTTAGGCTTCTAATTGGTAGTGAGGTGACAGAAATAGACGGGGATGTTTGGCTCTTCGTTCTCATACTCCTCTACTCCATCTTGACCACACTCTCTCTCGCAAAAATTATCCACACTTACCTAAAGCTAAAATATCAAGAACAAAAAGCTTCAGAAGCCAAGCTTGAAAAGTTGGACAGAGTCCTTTTGTGGTTCTATAGAATATTCAGCCTATCATTAGTACTGTTTCTTCTGGTGTGGGCTGGTTTAACGTATGTGGCGGGGATGTTTTGATTGTGGCTATGACACAAGACCAGCCAAGTAGAAGCTGTGGGATATAATCATTCCGCGCGGAAATCCGCGCCCTCGGCTGGGACGTTGCGGATACAGGAGAATGTCCTAAAATCTCGGAATCGGTGGATTAAGCACGAGAAATCTTATCCACTCCTTTTCCCCCATCCTGTTCACAAGGACATGTTTTGCTCTGTGTGCCATTGTGTTAAGATAGCCCCTATGGCAGAACGAAGATTCAAATCGCGGGAACTGCGCATTCCTCCGCAAAATATTGATACTGAAAAGGCGCTTCTCGGCGCGCTCATGCTTCGCCCTGAAGGCATGTATGACGTGGGCGATGTCCTTACGCGCGAGTCATTTTACGTCGACAAGCATCGCATGATCTTTGATGCGATGATCGAGCTCCACGGTCGCCACGAACCCATTGACCTCCTCTCTATGTCCTCGCGCCTCAAAGAGCGTGGCAAGTTCGAGACTATCGGCGGAGGAAGCTACCTCACGGAACTCGTAGACATGGTTCCTTCGTCGATCAATGTAAAATATTACGCTGATACCGTACAGAAAAAACATGTTCTCCGTACGCTTATCGAAGCCGCCGAGCATATTTCCGAGCTCGGCTACAATGAAGCTGATGAGATCGAAACTGTGCTCGACGAAGCGGAGAAGAAAATTTATTCAATTACACACGCGAGCGTTACCAAGCGATTCGTCAACATCAAAGACACGCTCGAGGAAGCGTGGGAGCGTCTCGATACTCTCCACAAGGGTGGCGGACAGCTCCGCGGTGTACCGACGGGATTCCCTGCGCTCGACAACCTTCTGTCGGGATTGCAGAAATCAGACTTGATTATTCTCGCCGCGCGTCCTTCGATGGGAAAAACAACACTCGCCCTCGATATCGCCCGTCAGGCGGCAATCCAACACAATATTCCCGTCGGTATTTTTTCTCTCGAAATGAGCTCGCAACAGCTGGTCGACCGCATGCTCGCCGCCGAGTCGCGCGTGAATGCATGGAAATTACGCACAGGAAAATTGACGCTCGATGAAGAATTCGACAAACTCCGCCATTCGCTTGAGAAACTTTCGAAAGCGCCCATCTTCATCGACGACCAAGCGGGCAATTCGATTATGAAGATGCGGAGCGCCGCGCGCAAACTCAAAGGTGAGCACGGTTTGGGGCTCATTATCGTCGACTACTTACAGCTCATGTCAACCGCACGGCAGTACGATAATATGGTGAACCAAGTTACCGAGATCTCACGTTCGCTCAAGGGTCTCGCCAAGGAGCTCGATGTACCAGTCGTTGCACTTTCCCAGCTTTCGCGTGCGGTCGAGGCGCGCGGCGGCAAGCCGCGTCTCTCCGATCTCCGTGATTCGGGGTCTATTGAGCAGGACGCCGACGTGGTGATGTTTATTCACCGCGAAGACAAGCAGGACAAGACGCTCGACAAGGACAATATTGCAGAGATCCTCGTGGAGAAGCATCGCAACGGACCGGTGGGATCTATCAAACTCTACTTCGACGAGGAAAAATCAACGTTTCTTTCTATTGATAAAAATCAGTATGGTGGCGCACCGGTAGCGGGCGGTAACGTTGATGATTTTTAGTAAAAATTTACATATATGAGTCCCGTTAGAGACTCGGGCGTTATGTTTTTGGTAATATGGTAAGATATCGAATGAGTATGGTTAATCGTTTAATAGGATAATTAGACGCGGGGATTTATCCCCTGTCTCTAACGGGATGAGCTCAATCGAAACTCTGACACAACTTTTTATGAAATTCCCCGGTATTGGGACACGACAAGCGAAACGCTTTGTCTACTTTCTTTTGGCGCAGGACACACGCTTTGTGGAAACATTTGCCCACGAGCTTTCCGAACTCAAAAAAAATATCGGACAATGTGCTTCATGTTTCCGATACTATGAGCGCCGAGGTACCCAAACACAGTGTGATGCATGCACGAGCGATGCGGATTCCTCTATCCTCCTTGTGGTGGAAAAAGATACCGATATGGATACGGTGCGTCGGAGTGGCAGTTATGCGGGGCGTTATTTCGTGCTCGGCGGTACAATCCCCGTCCTCGAGAATGACCCTGCCTCAAAGATTCGTATTCGCGAGCTTGTCGCCCGTATCGGACAAGGTACCAGCGAAGGCCTTACGGAGGTCGTCCTCGCCCTCTCTGCAAACAAAAACGCACTTAAGAATAGGGGGTAGGTTTTTCCGCGTCTCTCTGTATTTTCAAGTTACATCTTTTGGCATTCTTAACTATCCCAAAGTTCAAGTCATGACTTGAACTTTGGGATAGTTGTTGTGGTGGTAGCTAAAAATAAAAGGCGTATCGGCTTTGCAGTCGATACGCCGTATTGCAATCACTTCCGATCACCTAAGGATTATATCCTTTACTACTCCGAAACTTCATTTCTTCAGAAGTTCGCCTTTCCGACGTTGGGAAAAAATCAGAATCTTTGGTCATCCATCGTATGAACATAAGCTCAAGATTGAGTAATGTGAAAACTGTAACTGTTCCAACAAAAAGTTTCCCTATCACCAAAGACGTCGGTCCAAGACCACCCCCGTCCATGGAAAAAAGATAGTTTGCGGCAAAAGTGAGGAATTCTCCTCCGCTACTTGAAAGCACAGTACCGATATTGATTACTGACAAAAATAACCAGACTATTAGCTTGTTTGTCATGGTCGCGTTCCTCTTAAAGTTCAAGAATAAAAAGACATTTTTCAAAAATGCTCATTTCAACACCTAAAATAATTTAAGCATTTTTATACACCTATGTCAAATCACAATCGAGCTCGTCGTTGTTGCTATCTTCTCAAGAAACGGCTGGTAGTCTTTTGAAAAATAAACGGGGATCTCTTGGATGGTATCGATATTCTTTCCGCGCAAGGTTACCTTGAGCAAAAGCCCGTGATGCGTGTCTTCTGAAAAGTTTTGGTCGAAGACAAAATTCCCAAGGCTGTACGCGATTACTCCCCCGTGGTAGTGTTCGACTTCCTGTACGACATGCGGATGATGCCCGATGACCATCGTTGCCCCCGCATCGATAAGACGGTGCGTGGTTTGCTCTTGAGACAGCGAGTGTTTTGTTGCGTATTCGTTTCCAAAATGAAGGAGTATCCCTACGATGTCAGCGCCTTGCGTGCGCGCTGATACGATTTGCTCAATGATCGCTTTTTCATCAAGGGGTGCAACCGCGGGGGTGGATGTTGTGCGTGTTAGCCATGTCGGTGCAAGTGGCGTCGCTCCGAGAAAAGCAATCTTTAAACCATTTATCTCAAAAAAGACTGGCGCTTGTGCCTCTGTCATATTTATCCCCGCACCAACCGCTCTGACCCCCGCCGTACGCAAAAGCTCAAGCGTTT
Source organism: Parcubacteria group bacterium GW2011_GWA1_47_8 (assembly GCA_000996605.1). GTDB lineage: Bacteria > Patescibacteriota > Minisyncoccia > Phycocordibacterales > UBA1550 > UBA1550. The sequence goes on along the minus strand of LCOP01000033.1, from coordinate 3,174 downwards.
CAGAAAGCGCATCGGGTCCGTAATCTCCCGAATGATTATTGGCGAGCGACACGAGGTCGATACCCGCAAAAGTAAGCCCCTCGATTGCGCGCGGGTCAGCGCGGAACGAATAAATACTGCCTACATTTTTCCCGCGCGAAGAAATTGGTCCCTCGAGATTTACGATGGCGAGGTCTGCCCCCTCCATTAATTTTTTAACTTGATAAAAAGGATAAACAAAATCACGTCTCTTCTGCATGATGTTGCCGATTCCGCGCGAGAGCATGAGGTCACCGCCGAAGAGCAAGGTTGTTTCCTTCGGGAGTTCATCGGATATGGCAGGTGTTCTTGCCTCTATGTGCTCTATTTTGATCGGGATCGGTGGTGGCACATACAACGCACCCCACGCGAGTACGCTAGAAGCGGCGAAAAATCCCGTCATCCAGACTAAATATTTCATGACTATATTTTACCTGCCTAAAGACAAAAAAGATACGTGAGTAAAAAAACAGGGGTGAATCCGGTTTTTTGTAGAAATTTCTGCAGTTACTTGATCGCGGCTACTTTTACTTTTGTGAAAGGTTGGCGGTGGCCGTTTTTTTTGAAATAGCGACTCTTTTGCTTGAAATGGATGACCACGATTTTCTTGCCCCTGCCTGTCTCTTCGAAGGAAGCCTCTACCGTTGCGCCGGGTACGAACGGAGCGCCTACGAGAGTCTTTGTCCCGTCATTTACGAGGAGTACTTGGTCAAAGATGACCTTATCTCCTTTCTTGAGTTCACCCGGAAGTTTCTCAATCGTGAGAGTCTCACCCGGGGCGACCTTGTATTGCTTGCCCCCTGTTTGGATTACTGCAAAATTCATAATATCCACTATTCTACATAAAATAAAAGAAAATGCAAGACCCCCGTCTTCGTCGGTGTATTGACATCTCAAGTTCTGTTTGTTATTTTGAAATTACACCTTGAGTTGCCATCTCCATCTCGGCTGACTCACCCGGAAGTTCTCTGCTTCCGGTTTTTTAATTTCTAATCAAGCACCGGTTTATCCACAAGTAGTGGGTCAATCCCCGCCGTTTCGCCGGTGATCTTTACCACGTCTTTATCAACCTTCTTTAATTCTTTGTATGCCGCTGTGTAGTGGTTGACGGTTGTTCCGAGCGCATTGCCGAGCTTCTTCATGTATTCTTCGTAGGCAATGAGGTGCTTGCGGAGTTCCTCCACGCGCCCAATGATGAGCTGTGCAGATTCCTCTATCTTGAATGCGCGGAAACCGTACAGGACCGATTGCAAATATGCCGCAAATGTTGTCGGTGACACGATGATCACTTTCTTTTCGTTCGAAGCATAGTCGATGAGATTGCGTGTGTTTACCTTGACCGCACCAACTTCGTTGATGAGGAGGTCGTAGTAGATACCCTCAGCAGGAATGAACATAAATGCAAAAGGCAGTGTCCCCTCGCTTACCCGTATATATTTTGCGGTTTCGTCGATGCGCTTTTTCAGATCATTACGGAAATCCTTCTCGAGTTCTTCTTTGCGGTTCTCGTCTGTTTCATTGATGATGCGATTATAGTTGTCGAGGGAGAATTTTGCGTCGACGGGAATCATACCGTCCTTGGTCAAAATGACCGCATCCACAGCATCGCCGTTCTTGAATTGGTGTTGCAGTTTGTAGGCGGTCGGAGGAAGGATGTTTGAGAGAATAAGCTCAAGCGCCGCTTCACCGAGGTTCCCCCGCTGTTTCTGGTGTTTGAGAACTTTCTCAAGGTTCTGTAGCTGGTCGGTGATACCGAGCACCTGCTTTGATGTTTCGTTTGCCGCGGTCATTTCTTTGGCGACATTCAGAAGATTACGCTCGACTTGTTGATTGATCTCTCGTATAAGCTTTTGTGATTCGCTAAATTGAGTATGGACGGATTTCTGCATCTCCTTATTTGACTCCCCCATCTTGGAATCAACGACTTTCATAAATTCCCCAATCTGCGATTGAAAATTATTGATCTGATTTTGAATAAGCAGGAGCGCGTCGTTTTGCGTATCACCTGCGGGAGCCTGCGTGGAACTTTTTTTCAAATAGGCAACGACAACAACCGCCACAAGGGCGCCGATGACTAGGCCGAGGAGAATGAGGACGAGGGGAGACATATTATATGCTGAGCATCGAGCTATAGGAACTCAGAAACGAAGGGATGACAAACATAAGCCCGACGAGCGGGAGTACTACAACAACAATCGTCCCAATCATTGTCCATAAAAAATACTTGCGGGTTTTTTCCGCCGAAATATACACTTTTTGTAAAAGCACCTCTTGCGCGGCAAGGCGCGCTAAAATTTCTTGTTCCATATAAAAATATTCTACTATAATTCGTGCAGAAAAAAAAGGGGGTTGTCGGAACATCGACAACCCTAACGCAACTACAATTTCTTTGATTCTTTGTCTTTATACATTTCGGCGTCTGCCAATTTGTATAATTCCTCAAAAGTCATTGACTGGCAAGACGCTGTTGATGCCGCTCCGATGCTTATGCAAGGTAAATCATTTTTGTTTTCAAGACAACCGCACAGGCGCGCGCGAAACATCATTACTGCCTCAACGCCGTGATTGGGCAAGAGGACAGCAAACTCGTCACCTCCTACGCGAGCGACAAGATCTCCTTCTCTTACTGATTGAGAAAGGACACTTGCGACCTTGCGTAATATCGCGTCTCCCTTATCGTGACCATAGGTGTCGTTGATTGGTTTGAAATTATCCAGATCCAAAAACAACATCCCAACCGGTTCTTTGGTGCGATCCGCACGGGAAAATTCCCTCCTCGCCGCGACTTCAAACGCCCTGCGGCTGGCTATCCCCGTGAGAGGATCTATCGTAGCTTCCTTTATAAGCCGTTCCCTCTCGGCCTCCCATTCCTCTTTCTCTCGTCTAAGTCGCGAGAGTTCCTCGATTAGACTTTTCTTTTGCGGACTCTTCTTAGATAACCTCTTCTTCATCTTCATCGGAACTCCTTTCAAATAATCAAAAGTTGCCCCATTGCCCCATATACAACAATTACCCTGCATACAACAATAACACAATATATATAAAAATGTCAATATCCCGTTATATGCCACAAAAACTGTTACCGTAACATACCCGAATAGGCCACAATTGGGTTACCGTATTTCCATATGAATATGGAAACAAAAAAGCAGATAT
>LCOP01000032.1 GCA_000996605.1 Parcubacteria group bacterium GW2011_GWA1_47_8 | reverse complement strand
TGGAGAAGTAACCGAAAGGGAAGGTCCTGCGAGAAGCGGCCACGCCTCAACGAGACCATAGCCAACGAGTACACAGAGCACAAGTGCAATAAGATAGCGGGTCATTCTGGCGTTTAGAAAAGTTCCTCCCCGTCTCCCGTAGAAGAAACACTTGGGGCGGCAGTGCTACGAGTGAGGATTTCACGTGGCTTGCTGCCGTCTGCGGGACCGATGACGCCGTGTTCCTCAAGCACATCCATTAGCCGCGCCGCGCGCGAATATCCAATTTTCAGTTTCCGTTGTAGGTAGGAAGTTGAAGCGCGCCCGGCTGCCTCGACCGCCACGCGAGCGTCTTCATAGAGGTCGTCATCGTCACTGTCGGCCCCTTCGTCAAACGAGGAGTCAAAAAGTGTGTCGCGGTCGGGACTGATAGAGCCGCTTGAAATATTTATCTCGTCGGGGATGAAATTTTCGGTGCTGTGTTTGACGAGGTGGTTCACGACGGCCTTCACTTCTGTTTCGGAGATGAACGCGGACTGAATACGGGTCGGCTTGGACATTTCGCCCGATATATAGAGCATGTCGCCGGCGCCGAGGAGCTTTTCTGCGCCGGATGCGTCGAGAATCGTCCGCGAGTCGATTTGTGAGGCGACTTGAAGCGCGATGCGGGCGGGGATGTTCGCCTTGATGAGGCCCGTAATGACATTGACCGAAGGGCGCTGGGTCGAAAGAATGAGGTGAATACCCACGGCGCGGCTCATCTGGGCGAGGCGTACGATGGAACTTTCGAGCTCGCGCGGGTATGCTTGCATGATGTCCGCAAGCTCGTCGAGGACTATCACGATGTAGGGCATCTTTTCCGGCATCTCTGCGTCGTTTTCTTCTGTACCCACTTTCGACTTTCGACTTTCGACTTGCAACTTTTTCATCGCCGGCTCGAGAATGTTCTTGTGATACGAAGTAATATCGCGCACGGATTCCGCTTCCAATATATTGTAGCGGCGATCCATTTCTTTCCCCGCCCATTTGAGCGCGAGGATTGCTTTTTTCGCGTCGGTGATGACGGGGGTCAGAAGGTGGGGGATTTTGTTGTAGAGGGTGAGCTCGACGCGCTTGGGGTCGATCATGATGAAGCGGAGGTTCTCGGGAGCGTTCCTGTAGAGGAGCGAGTTGACGATAGTGTGGATGGTCACGGACTTTCCCGATCCCGTTGCGCCGGCGATCAAGAGGTGCGGCATCTTGCCCAAGTCGGCAAAATAAAGTTTCCCCGAAACACCGCGCCCGAGACCGAGGAGGAGTGGTTTGGGAGAGCCTTGGTATTCGTCCGAAGAGAAGAGCGTGCGAAGTCCGACGACGGTTTTTGTTGAATTGGGGACTTCGATGCCGACGAGCGACTGCCCGGGGATGGGGGCTTCGATACGAATAGGGTATGCCGCGAGCGCGTACGAGAGTTCGTTTTGAAGTCCCACGATGCGTGAGAGCTTCACCCCTTCGGCGGGTTTGAGCGCGTAGCGTGTTACCGATGGGCCAATCGAAACCTCGTCCATCTCGACAGTGATCCCGTACTGGAGGAGGGTGCGTTTGATAATGTTTGCATTCGCCTTGATGTCACCGACGCCGGGCTTGCCACGGTCGCCCTCAAGGATGTCGAGTGGAAGGGGAGTGTGGTACGAGAGCGCATAGCGGTCGAGGTTCACTCCGCCCATGAGATCGTCTTTCTTGTCTTTTGTTTTTTGAGTGATGTCGGTTGATTTCGATTTCTTTTCCGGCTCTACGTCTTTTGATTCCGTTTCTTTTTCCGTTGTCAGTTGTTTGTTGTCAGTTGTCAGTTGTTCCCCCTCATCCTCATTGTCCCCGTCTTCCTCTTCGAGATTGTCCGCGCCCTTTCGGTTCCTCCAAAAGAGAAGCATCGAGAGATTTGAAAAGTTTGCCCGTGTGTTGAACATGACGAGGAAGGAGATGAGGAGAAATGCAAACAGAAAGATGAAGGTCGCGGGCGTGGCAAAGAGCTTCACGAGGGGAACTGATACGATGCGTCCAATGAAACCGCCGGTGCTCGTGTCGCTTCCGATATCTGCGGAAAAAAGATTAACGATTCCCAAAGAAGAGAAGAGAAAGAGGAAGCCCCCAACGCTTGCGGTGACGGCGAGGTTGGGGCGCGATGCGCGGAGGAAAGAAATACTTAAAAGAAAAAATAACGTCGGGAGCAAGAAGTACCCGACGCCGAGAAGATACTTGAACCCGCCATACACACTGTTTCCCACGGGACCGGCGATGCCGTAGGACGCGATCGAAAGGAAAATACCGATGACGAAAAAAAGAATCGCCACCACACTGTGGCGCGTCTCATCGGAGAGCCCGCTAAAGAGTGAGAATCTTTTAAACAAAGAACTTTCTTCGGATGATTCCTTCTCGATTTTTTTCGGAGTCTTCGGGTCGGTCTTTCTGCGACCATCGTGTTCTTTCTTTGCCATAAATATTCATCCATGATATCAGAAAATTCCCTGCATTGCATCCGCACATACCCGTACCCGTATTTACTTTCGACTTTACAAACATTAAAGACTTTTGACTTTATGCAGATGTCCGTTATATACTGGACAAACATTCGTTACGGAATTATAAAAGACACACGGTAGTTTAAAAGTCTTAAAAGACATCGAAGGAATCATTATGGACAGCAAAAAAGACATTCAAGGACAAAGCCCCACGCGCACCCAAGGAAATAGTGCGTTTCCCCCCGCTACTACAGGAGGAATAGAGTCTTTTGGTTTATCCATCGCCAAGAAATGCGAACGTATTGCAACTGCGCTCTATTTGGTGACCAACTTCTTATCGGACACCGAACCATTGAAGGCGCGCCTTCGATTACTCGGACTCGAGCTCGTTCGCGATGCCTCTTCTGTCCGTTATGGGACAATGCTTGAGGCGCAGGCGTTCGGCACGCTCCACGCGACGATCGCGGAAACATTGTCGCTCCTCGAACTCGCCTTTATCGCGGGGCTGGTATCTGAAATGAATTTCTCTATTTTGCGTCGCGAGTACCTTGCGGTACGCGATTCTTCCGAGGTTAAAAAAGCATCTCGCGAATCCCGTACCGACAGTATCCTCGGAGACAATTTTTTCGGGTCATCAGAACCAAGGTCTGACCTCGGGTATTCTCGAGGTCAGACCTTGGTCTCGTCAACCATCGCAGCACAACCCTTTCCTAAAGGACATTCTATCGGACAAACGAGCATCACAATGTCCGATAGAAATACTAAGGGACGCACACCATCCCCACACCGGTCTTTGCGAGGAGGCACGACGAAACAGTCCAGCACCCAGCATCCAGCACCGATTCAAAATTCTAAATTCGATATTTCATATTCTACCCAAATTGAATCCCGACGCACAAAAATTTTGAAACTTATAAAGGACAATCGAGAAGTAACCATAAAAGACATTTCTTCCCACTTCTCCGAATTGTCAGAAAAGACAATCCAACGAGAGCTCGTCGCGCTTGTGGAGGGCGGTGTCCTTAAGAAGGAAGGCGAGCGCAGATGGAGTCGCTATACACTCGCGTAAAATATCGGAAGCAATGGAACGCACTTAGCAATAAAAATGACCACTCTTGGGAATTCGAAAAGGGAGGTCATTTTTTTTGTGTTCTTGTTGTAAGCATCGCCGAACGATAGTTATCCACAGCCACAGCGGTAAAATAGGCTGTCTTCTTGTTTTTTAATCATTTTTATAGTAGGATAATCATGTGTCGGAATACTGTCGTCCGAAGTGCGCGGGGCATAAAACCCTAGCATTTCCGAGAGTTATCCACACCGTATATTTTGCAGGTTTATCTTGCACTATATATAATGTACATAAGTTCGGTGTGAGGAAGTAATTCCACATGCTGGATTTAAACGTAGTGATGATGTTCCATGTACGGACCATTATCACAAAGTTACGAATGCTCCCGGCAGGCGACAGAAGATCGCGCTACGAGAGAAGGTCATTGAAAACCAGTGCGTATCAAAAATTCATAAGAATTTTTGATACGCACCTCATAGAAAACATTACCTAACAATAAAGGTGTGTTTTTAGTTTCTCAATGACCTTCGATCAAAGCGGTCTGTCTGTGCGTCATCACTGATGCACGCAGACAGGTCGAAGTACTACCGAATTACTGATAGACGACAGAGAAGCATTTATTCACCTAAGAAGCTAACCCGCCAAAAACCTCCCCCGACCTTTTTTCAAAAAGGTCGGGGGAGGAAAAGGTGGATAGTGAAATTGTACGAGCACGGTTGGCAATGGAACATCATTGATTGCATAAAATAATTTTTGCGCAATGTGACCAGTCGAAGCCAATTTAATTTCGTACAAGAGCTTTCACGGCGCGCTTGCGTGTTGTGAAAGTTAACGTGTTATTTAGAAGATTATTATTATGACTAAATTTAGCAAAACAAAAATTGCTGTAAGTTTGGTAGGGCTCGTAGTTGGTTTTGCTGTTATGGCAAGTACCGCTTCGGCCGCGTATACATTTACGACAAACTTAAAGCAAGGCAGTAGAGGCGCTGACGTGATGAACCTCCAAAAGGTTTTGAATTCAGACGCTAGGACACAGGTTTCTGTTTCAGGTGCAGGTGCACCAGGATCGGAGACTTCGTACTTTGGTGCTGCGACGAAAGCCGCAGTTATCAAATTCCAGAATTTGTACGCAGCAGAAATCCTCACACCGAATGGTTTGACCAGCGGTACGGGATTCGTCGGTCTGTCAACGCGCGCAATGTTGAACACGATGGACGGCATGACAAGCGGAACCGGCATGGTTCCCGGCTGTACATCACTCGTTGGCTTTAGTTCAACAACAGGTCAGTCATGCGCAACAGGCCCAACAATGAGCACTGTCGCTGGCTGTACTTCAATGATTGGCTTCAGTCCAACAACAGGCCAGAAGTGTGACGCTTCGACAACGACTACGACAGTAGGAGGCGGTGTCATGGTCTCCCTTTCAAGCGACTCTCCTTTGGGAGCAGCGGCTATCGCAGGGCAGGCAATTGCTGACTTGGCGCACTTTACGTTCACCAACACTTCTGCAACAGAAGCGAAAGTAACAAAGGTCGTGTTGAACCGAACAGGCTATTCGTCTGACTCAACACTCTCAAATGTCTACTTGTTCTCAGGCGCAGAGAGAGTAACTGATGCGGCGACCGTTTCAACGGGAGTGATTACGTTCGATAACACATCAGGAATCTTCACGATTCCTGCAGGTGGTTCAAAGACAATCTCCGTACAAGCTGACATTGCCGCATCGACGGCAGGGCAAATTGTAGGAGTATCACTTGCTTCGGTTGATGCAAACGTTTCTGTATCAGGGGCGCTACCAATCGCAGGGAATCCACAGTCCATCGCATCGGCAAGCATGGGGACAGTTGTATTCACATATACCGGTCCAAGTGCCGCTACGGACAATCCAGCGAACGAAGTCCGTGTATTCGAAGCTTCAACGGTCGTTTCTACGCATAAGGCTAGACTCGAATCGGTAACCTTTGAAAACCGCGGAACAACAAAGGACGGAGACCTCAAGAATTTGAAGCTCTTCGTAGATGGAGTACAGGTAGGATCTTCTGTTGCCTCATTTGTTAATGATCGCGCAACATTCGACCTCAGAAGCACTCCAGTTTCTCTTGAAACAGGTACACGTATCATCAAAGTGTTGGCAGATATTGTAGGCGGCTCAAGCTATACTTACGATGTTCAGATTCGCCGCGCATCTGATGTTCGCGTGGTGGATGCCGAACTCAATCAACCTATTCTTGCAACGACCTTTGCGGTTGCCGCAGGAACGGCAAACACGATTGCTGCCGGCACGCTCTCGGTTACTCGAGCAGCAAGCTCGCCTTCATCGAATATCGCGGTAGGTTCTACAAATGTTAAATTAGCAACATTTGAATTCCGCGCAGCAGGTGAAGATGTAAAGATTGAGGCCATCACCGTAGACACTGAAACCAGTGTTCATGTTGGCGGTCTTGATAACGGAAAGGTATTTGTGAATGGTACTCAGGTTGGGTCTACTCTCGACATTGCTGAGGCGGGAACCGAATTTACTTTCGGATCATCCTTTATTGCAAAGGCAGGCGCGCTCACTTTAGTTGAGATTTATGCAGACGCAAAGACTTCAACAAGCACGAGCCTTTCAAATGCTGAAACAGTTGACGTTGGTGTAATTGTCGCTGCAGCTGATACCGAAGGTCTCAGCTCTGGCAACACGGTAACTGCAGTTTCAGAAGTTGAAGGAAACTCCATCACCGTTTCATCTTCGAGCTTAACGGCAACCAAGGCATCCGGTTATGGTGATCAGACAATGATCGCTGGCACCAACAATGCAAAACTTGGTTCGTTTGTACTCTCGGCAGGTTCAACGGAAGGAATTAATGTCAACACAATCGTTGTCGAACTCTCTTCAAATGAGTCTGCAACAATTACCGACCTTATGTTGAAAGACGGTTCGATGGGAACACAGATTGGTTCCACGAAGCCATCACCTTCGACAAGCAATTCATTCTCGGTTAACTTCACGATTCCCGCTTCAGGCACCAAGACAATTGATGTCTACGGTAACATCAAGTCGGGTATGAATGCTGGACCATGGATTGCAACAATCGATACCACGACCGGTGGTACGGGCGCAACAACTGCAAACTCTGCTACAATCGGCAGTGACCTCAACCTCCAGACCATTACGGTCGGTTCAGGTACGCTTACGGTAGCGGTGAATTCTGGTTCGACGCCAAATTCCTACAACGCAGTAGCTGGTACGAGCGATGTGAAAGTCGGTACATTCCGATTCACTTCTCAGTACTCGCCATTCACGGTTCAGGAAATGAAGGTGAAAATCCCTGCTGACGCCGCAACTTCGGTTTCCGCGGTAACGCTTAAATGGACGGGAGGCCCTGCAGGAGGAATCTCGCAAGCTCTCGCACTTTCATCGGGCGCAGAAACACATGCAACGTCAACATTCACCGGGCTTAGCTTTGTGGTTCCAGAGAATCAGAATGCTGATCTTGATATCTACGTCACGATTCCGACAATCGCTTCGGGTGCTTCGACAGGTAAAGCAATTTCAGGGCAAGGGTACGGTATATGTACGCAAGTCAATACCGACACTCGCATCTTCTGCAATTACGGATGCATTGGTCGCAGGATCAAACATCGTAATTGGTAAAGTAACAGTTACGGCTGATTCCGCAGGTGATATCGGATGGAAGAAACTTTCCTTCACGGTAAACAAGACCGAGGCTGTTACCCTTGGGGCAACAACCACGCTTGCACTGTGGGATGGTTCCAATCAAGTTGCCGGTACCTTTGGTACGACAACGGGAGACTTGGTCGGAGGACTTGACTCACTCGTCAACCTTACGAGCGGTAATCTTACCTTCGTGGCAACCAGCGAGCAAGAAATTGCCGCAGGCACCTCGAGGAATTACGAACTCCGCACTACGGTTGGAGGTTTGGCTGCAGGTTCTAACGTGAGCGTAAGTATTGCTAATCCGTCTACTTCAATTACGACGGGTACAGCAACTGGCGTAGCGGCAGATACCGTGGCTTCAACCCCATCGTTTGGCTGGACAGATCGTTCTTCGATCTCGACGGTACACAGCGAGTCAACGTCTGACTGGACTAACGACTACTTGGTCAAGACCTTACCTCTTACGGTAGGCAACAGATCAGTCTCCTTCTAACCAGAGCAGTGTGTAGTCTATAATTAGACGATTCGCACGGTCTCTTGTGGAGAAGAATTGGTCCAATATGAGCGACCATAAGGTTTAGCTCAGCAAAAAAACCCCGCACCATATATGGTGCGGGGTTTTTTGCGTCGTCTTTCCTTGAGAGAAATGCTTATGATATACTGGCATGTATGAAAAACAAATATATATGGGTTGCCGGAGCATTGTTTCTTGTGACAGTGGGGTTGTGGTTTGTGAAAGACCAAATAGTCGCAAAGAATCCGTTCCCGATTCATTCGGTTGATGTTGTGAAAGCGTGGGATTTCCCCGGTATTTATAAAGATGCGGGGGAAAGAGAAGCGCGCGCTATTTCCGAGATATCACGACTCAAGGGTCTTTTGGGGAAGGGCGAATACACTGATTACACACTCTATGTGAGTATTGCTGCGCAGTATGAGCTACTTGGTGATGGTAAAAGGGACTACGAATACCTTGGTAAGGCACTTATCCTTGATTCCGAAAAGACGGGTCTTGCATGGCATAATATGGGAAAACTCATGGAAAAACTTGGGGCATATGAAAGTGCCCGAATCGCTTTTGGTCGTGCGATAAAAGCCGAAGCCGCTCCGGTTTATTATTTATCCCAGATTAGTTTTCTCGAGCAATATTTTCCTACCGATACAGCAACTATCAAAGAGGCTCGCACTGCAGCAGGACTTCCTCCTAAGAACCTTTCCTCCGATGAATAATCAAACAGTAAAGATTTTTTCATGGTTTTTGCTCGCGCCGGCAATATTACCCCTTCTTTATGTTGATGGATTACTCTACCCTTATGTAACCCCTAAAACGCTACTCTTTCGCGGGTTTGGCATCATCGCTGTCGCTTTGTTTACCTACCTCGCTCTTTCGGGGTACCAATTCTATTGGGGGCGCTTGCGGCAAAAAATGTCTTGGATTCCGGGAGCACTCCTCTTGGTTGCATATATAACATCGGCGCTTAGCGTTGATTTTTACCATAGCTTTTGGTCGACGTTTGATCGTGGGGATGGATTACTGACACTTTCGGTTGCGACGCTATTTTTCTATCTTGTTCTCTTATTCGCAGATCAGAAGTTCTTTTTGAAGTTGCTTAAAATTGTTGCATGGGTAGGAACACTCGTCGCGTTTCATGCGCTTTTGCAATGGGTGGAGATGAATGCGGGGGTTGACCTGCCTTTTATCGCTGAGTCGCGCGGACGACTTGGTGGGACGCTCGGGAATGCCGCGTTCCTCGCAAGCTATCTTGGGATGACCGCGCTTGCGACACTTGCCGTTGCGCGGGAGTATACTGGAGGGTGGCAACGTTTTGTCTATGGAGCGACAGTACTCCAAATGGTCATAATTTTCCTTACGGCGACGCGCGGAACAATACTCGCGCTCATGGTTTTGGGCGTTGCGGTGCTTGTCTACTCTGCATTTAAAAAAGGGGAACGACGGGGGAGGATTTTGGCGCAATCGGGGCTTTTTACTCTTTTGGTATTTGCGAGCTTATTTTTTGTTTTTCGTACCGAACTTGCAAAACTTCCGTTTGAGCCCATAAGTCGAATTGCTTCTATCTCGGTTGACGAGGGAACTGCGTCAAGTCGTCTTTTTGTGTGGCGCGGGGTGTTTGATGAGGCGCTTAAACAGCCGTTTATCGGATACGGAGCGGAACATATCGATATACTTTTTAATCGCGTGTATGATCCAGGGGCAATTAGCGAGCAGTGGTTTGACAGAGCACATAATGTATTTTTGGATTATTTTGTGCAGTATGGTATCGGCGGACTCCTCCTTTATCTAGGAACGATTTTTCTTCTGGCAATCGTGGGTTGGCGTATGTGGGTAGCGGGGAATAGCCAAGGTGTATATTTTGTCGCAATGTCGGGTGTGTATGCAATTCAAAATTTCTTCGTGTTTGATACTGCGATGACATTTTGGACATTGTTGGTGTTCACCGCGGGGATGCTTGCTGTTTCAAGTACTGAAAAAATTTCATCAATACGTTTATTCCCCCACATGCCCCTCGTGGGGGGACTTTTCGCGGCAGGGCTTCTCCTTCTCCTTGTTCCTGTTTCCTTCATGCCCTTGCGTGCGAACTTATTTCTTGCGGATGGCTATCGTAGTCATATTGTAGATGTCCCCAAGGCTGTCGAGGCAATGGAGAAGGGTTTTTCCATGGGAACGTATGCCGATCTTGAATATGGATATCAAGCGTATGTTATGTATACTGAGCGGCAATCGCGACAGTTATCGGGGAATGAGCGTGTCCAAGCATACCGGTACACGCTTGAAGTCCTTACGAAAAATTTCAAGCGATACCCTTATGATGCTCGTACGGCAACCTATCTTTCCCATGCAATCGACTTAACCCCCCCGGAAGTATCAAGGAACAATGAATTGCTTTTGCAATCCCTTGATCAAGCAACAGCGCTATCACCCAAACGCACCCAGCCGTGGTTTCTCCGTGCCAATATTTTTATTCGCGAAGGGGATATAGCAAAAGGGGCTGAAAAAAATAGCGCATATAAAGAGGCCATCTTAATACTTAAGGAATATATAAAGCTTGTTCCGAATGATTCTGAAGCCCGCTACGTCATTGCGAGCCTGTCTTTTGCTATGGGGGATCGCGGAGAAGCATCGCGCTTTGCGGGAGAGGGAGCTCTTTTGTATAAAGGAAATATTGCGACTGCTCGTCGTGCGGTACATTATTACATATCTATTGAAGATTGGGCTAACGCACTTCGATTTTTGAAGGATGTTGTCGAAGAAGAACCGGAGGATTATGAATCTGTATATGATTTGGCGAAGCTCTACTTTTTAACCAATGACCGTGAAAAGTCACTCAAAATTTTTGAGCGGATAAAAAAAGAGAAACCGGAACTTTTAGAGACCGATCCTGAGTTTCTTCGAGCGATTAAATCTGTCTAATTATCTTTGAATTACGAAACTCCCTTTTTCCCCATTTTCATACTACAATAGTAAAGGGCACCGTAGGTGCCCTTTACTATGAACACAAGTATAAATGTCTTCAACGATATAGTAACAAAAGTGACATTTCT
>LCOP01000031.1 GCA_000996605.1 Parcubacteria group bacterium GW2011_GWA1_47_8 | reverse complement strand
GCCAACCTTTTTGTGTCATGGGCTCAGTATACCTGAAAACCGAGGGTTTTCAGACTTTCCTACAATGTCCCTGCGGCAGAGACCGCAGGGAAACGAGTTATAATAATTCCTTTTCTACTCTCGATTGAATAATTTCCGCTTATGGCACTTTCAATAGCTTGTGCGATTTTCTCTTCGACGTGATGCAATCTTGCCTCTCCACCATGTTTGAGAACCCTTACAATTTCCTCGATACTCTTTACAACTTTTTCTGTATCTCCTGAAATATGCCAAGGAACAGCATGGTTTGAAATAATTAAATCAAATACTTCGTCTTTAAACGGCAAACTTTCTGACAATCCTGCAACAGCTTCAAGTTTTTGTTCGTTGATTTCTTTTACCGCATCTTGCATCAAATCTCTATTTTCCTCGGTCAAAGTTCTTAGATTATAATTTGGATCAAGAGAAACAACGCGAGACGAAAGCTCTTGGTGTTTTTTAATTCCCTCGGCAAAACCAGCCCCGCCACTTCCGAGATCAAGAATAAGTTTCTCTTTTACATCCTCAGCCGAGGGTTTTCGCAATTTTTTTCACCTTAAGTACAGAGGGTGTTTTAATAACCCCGCTTTCAATCTTAGTAAGTGTCGTATATTTTACGCCTGACTTTTGGGCAAAATCCTACTGCGAAAGTCCCAATTTTGTCCGGCGTTTCTTGATATTTTCGCCTATATTATTTTCGGTTGCCATACTTGCAGTATCTTGATAGATAGTATGAAAGTGATTTAATATACTTTCATTATCATACTATCAAAAATTATGATTTATTTCAATTCCGAAAAGAAAAGCCCGCTTTTGACCTTGACTTCATTTCCCAACTGGCGGGCCCACGAGGATTCGAACCTCGGTCAACGGTTTTGGAGACCGCTATTCTACCACTGAACTATAGGCCCAAATGAGGAGCGTGTGAAAGTGTAATCACTTGCACCGCGTCCGAATGCCGGGTCTATATCGGATTTTGATATAGGCCCGAACGAGAAACTTATGTGGAGTATACCAAAATTATCACCAAAAAGAAACTTTTTTTTATTCCCTTTTTTATTCCCCTCACACTGTTCCACTGCAATGTATCCGTGCCTATAGGCACAAATGTATGTTGACTGCGAAAAGCACATTCTATAATAACTACCGATACACGCGCTTGATGAGCGGATTGAGGCGTGTCAAGATTTCGTAGGCAGAGGTACCCGCACGCACTGCAATTTCGTCCGCGCTTACTTCTTCCTTCCCTTCTCTCCCGATGAGCGTCACTTCGTCGCCTACTTTTATACTTGGTACATCCGTCACGTCGATAACGATCATGTCCATAGAGACGCGACCGAGAATGGGAGCTCGCATACCGCAGACAACCACTTCGGCATTGTTCGAGAGCACGCGCGGATACCCGTGCCAATATCCCGCGGGGCACACGGCAATTTTTGTGGCGCGCGCTGTCTCGTGCGTCCTGTCATACCCAACACTGCTTCCCTTCGGAATTTCTTTTATTTCGGAAACGAGAGTCTTCCATGAGAGCACTGGCTGAAGTGAAATCTTTGCCACGTATGCACGACGTGTTTCTCCTGACGGCCAAATACCGTAAAGTCCGATACCAACCCGCACCATATCAAAATGCGCCTCGGGGAAAACGAGTGCTCCTCCCGTCGCTCCTGCATGTGCTATCGGCGCGAATCCCGCCGCAGCGAGTGCCTCGCGCCATTTCTCAAACTCTGTCAATTGTAGACGGGTGAACTTCCGATCTTGCGGGTCCTTCGCTATTGCAAAATGCGTATAGAGTCCCTCGACGCGCAATCCTTTTGTACGTGAGAGTACCGCGAGCACTTGATTTTGGTCTTCCGGTAAAAATCCCTGTCGATGCATCCCCGTATCAACCTTGAGATGAATGGGGATTTTTTTCTCAAATGGTTCTTTCAAAAATATTCGAAGACCGCCAACGCTTGAAATAGTGAGATGGATATTCTTCCCCGCGGCCTTGGACAACATTTTAGGAAGTGTATAACCGAGGACAAGGATAGGTGTCTTCACACGCGCCTTGCGCAAAGCAAGCGCCTCCACTAAAGAATCGACCGCAAGCATATCAATACCGAGCTTTTCAAGCACTTCTGCGAACTCGGTAATATTGTGCCCATATGCATTCGACTTCACGACCCCCATCATCTTGATCTCGCGCGGAAGCAACTGGCGAAATGCGCGATAGTTCGCGGCGATGGCTTTCGTATCAATCTCGATCCACGTGCGCAGTCCTTGTCGCTTTGCCTTTTTCATACCTTCTAGCATAACACAAAGCAAAAGCTCGGTGTTATGTCGGCTTTTTATTAGCGACGTAGGACGAGAGGAATAAGAAAGTACTCCTTCTTATTCCCGTGCGACTTTGTTTTCTTTAGAAAACAAGAAGTACTCTTGTGGTGCCGAGGAGCCCACCACTGCCTATCGCTCAAGATGAGCAGTCGGGCGATGGCAGGCGGGGGAGCTAATATATGGAGTACCATATATTCTGCACTCGTTCGGAAAAGTAAAAGATTACTTTTATTTTTCGCTCACTCGTTTGAATATAGGTCAATACCGCGTGGTCGCAACCCACGCTTCTGTACGAGTGAAGCGAGTTCAAACATTACCCTGCGGTCTATGTCAGCAGGGACCGATATTATTCATTATTAGCTATCTTACTATTTTTTTGCCTCCTTGTGCACCGTGTGCTTCTTGCACCATTTGCAATATTTCTCAAGCTCGATCTTGCGCTCGACGAGCTTCTTGTTTTTGCGCGTCCAGTAATTGATACGCTTGCACCCTTTGCAGGCGAGTTTTATAAGTTGGTCTTGTGACATAAAAATATGGGGCTTTTCACCCATAATGGAACTACTCTACTACAAACGCCGAAATAACGCAAATTCAACCTCCTCCCCGCAATTACTACGCCTCTATCTTCTCAAAAAGATACGCGCTGACGACAATAACGATTGCCGTAACTACCAGAAGTACGGTAATATCGGTTGCCAAACCAAAATGCCCAATACCAACAAGCGTATCTCGCACCGCATCGACGCCATACGAAAGGGGGTTCGACTTCACCACAAGTGCCAGCATTGTAGGAAGGGTATCTATGGGGAATAATGCACCCGAAAGGAAGAACATCGGCATGAGGAGGAGATTTATTACCAGAGGAAATGCTTGCATGTTGTTTAGCCTTGAAGCGATTGCGGTACCGAGCGTGGTGAACAAGAGCGCAATCAGGAACATGAACAAGGACGAAATAATTACCATCTCTGCGCTCTGTGGATGAAACCCGACGAGGAACGTAATCAAGAAGACGATGAACCCCTGGAGTATCGCAACCGTTGCCCCGCCAAGTGTCCGCCCAAAAACAATCGCAAGTCTCGGCACCGGAGCAACGAGTGTTTCCTTGAGAAATCCAAATTGCTTGTCCCAAATAACCTCGATTCCGCTGAACATCGCCGTAAAAAGAATCGCCATCACAATAACTCCCGGGGCAAGAAACTGAATGTAATCTCCGCCACCCGCCTTTGCATAGATAGGACCAAACCCAAAACCAAACGCAACCAAAAAAAGCATCGGCTGGGCGACCGAAACGATAATACGCGAACGTGAACGCATGTATCGTTTCAATTGGCGAAGCCACAAAATATAAATGACAGATAAGTACATAAGATGATTAAAAAATTATCTGCGTCGCCACATGCGTGCGCCTTCACGCATGTGATCGAGCAAGCTTGCTTCTTCCGGACGAATAGTACTGCCCGTCAACGCCAAAAATGCGTCTTCGAGAGTGGTGGCGTTTGTTTCTTCTTTGAGTGACGCGGGTGTCCCCTCTTTTATAATCTTGCCGTGGTCGATAATCGCCACGCGGTTCGCGACGCGATCGGCTTCCTCCATGTAGTGCGTGGTAAAAAATACCGTAACCTCTTCGTTTCTATTGAGCTCTTTAATATACTGCCACATATGATTGCGTGTCTGCGGATCAAGCCCGAGCGTTGGCTCGTCGAGAAACAGCACTTTGGGATGATGGAGTAGCCCCCGCGCAATCTCAAGCCGTCGTTTCATTCCGCCGGAAAAATTTTTGACGAAATCATCTTTACGCGGAAAAAGCTCAAGGAGGTCTAGGAGTGTATCGATGCGCTCTTTTGCAAGTTTGCGCGAAAGTCCGTAAAGCACCGCATGAAATTCCATATTTTCATACGCCGTCAACTCCGTGTCGAGGCTGGGGTCTTGGAATACGATACCAAACGACTTGCGCGCGTCGCGCGGGTTTTTGATAACGTCAATGTCGTTCATGAGGATCGTACCGCTGGTCGGCTCGAGGAGCGTC
This sequence comes from Parcubacteria group bacterium GW2011_GWA1_47_8, assembly GCA_000996605.1. Lineage (GTDB taxonomy): Bacteria > Patescibacteriota > Minisyncoccia > Phycocordibacterales > UBA1550 > UBA1550. The sequence goes on along the minus strand of LCOP01000031.1, from coordinate 5,555 downwards.
GTCAACATCTTGATTGTCGTCGTCTTCCCCGCGCCGTTGGGGCCGAGGAACGCAAAGATTTCTCCTTTTTTGACCGCGAACGACACATCATCCACGGCCGTAAGGTCACCAAACTTTTTCGTAAGCTTTTTTACAGAGATGATGGACATGGAGATAGTATAGCACAAACAAAAACGGCACCCACTGAAGGGGTGCTCTATTTTGTAATGGTGCGCCGGGAAGGATTCGAACCTTCGAAGCCCAGAGGGCGGCAAATTTACAGTCTGCTGCGATTGACCACTCCGCCACCGACGCATTGAAACGGGTGCCGTACGGCGCCTGTTTAATATAGCACGAATATTTTTCAGGTTCAACGAGAACGCTCCTACGCTAGTGACTTGCTTCGCGGGCGTGCTTTGACCGCCGTTTTTTTCTCCACGCGAATAGCAATCTCCCCTTTTTCCATAAGGACGGTCACTCTGCCGCCCTTGAGCACGCCTTGCGATATCATGAGCGACGCCACAGGGGTCAATATCTTGGTCTGGATTAAACGCTTGAGTGGTCGCGCGCCGTAGTGCGGATCGTATCCCTCTTTCGCAAGATATGCGAGCACCTCTCCCGAAACGTCAAGTGATATTTCTTTGTCAGCGAGGCGCTTCTTTACGATATCGACTTGAATGCCCACAATATTCTGAATAACTTCCGGCGTCAAAATATCGAAGATAATAATCTCATCGAGACGATTCAGAAATTCGGGACGAAAGAAATCCTTGAGGCTGTCCGTCACACGCACCTTCGCCTGCTCGTAGTCGGTCTTGTCACTACCATGTGTGCCAAAACCAATTGATTGCATACGGTCAATATGCTCGGCGCCGATGTTCGATGTCAAGATAATGACCGTGTTTTTGAAATTAACTACACGTCCCTTTGAGTCCGTGAGGTGCCCATTGTCGAGTACTTGAAGCAAAATGTTAAAGACTTCAGGATGCGCTTTTTCTATCTCATCAAAAAGGAGCACCGAATATGGGCGATGACGCACCGTTTCCGTCAAGTTGCCACTTTCTTCGTGTCCCACATACCCCGGCGGCGAACCGATGAGCTTTGATACCGAATGCTTCTCCATGTATTCCGACATGTCAACACGAATGAGTGCTTTCTCGTCGTTGAACATAAACTCCGCGAGCGCTTTCGAGAGCTCGGTCTTGCCTACGCCTGTCGGCCCCAAAAAGAGGAACGAACCGATAGGACGGTTGGGGTCGGCGATACCGGCGCGCGAGCGCTTCACTGCATCGGAGACTTTTCGGATTGCGTCCTTCTGTCCCACGACACGCCGTGCGAGCTCCTCGTGCATCTGCGCGAGCTTCCCTGCTTCTTCTTCAAGCATTTTGGTAACCGGAACCCCTGTCCACCGTGCCACAATCTCGGCAATATCCTGCTCCACGATCTCTTCTTTCAAAATACGGCGCGAGGACTGGAGTTTCTTCAAGCGAAGAGACTTCGCGGCGAGATCTTTTTCAAGCGCAGGAATACGCCCGTAGCGGATCTCTGCGGCAAGCGCAAGATCAACCTTTGCCTCTGCAGTCTCGGCTTCAAGACGCGCGGTTTCCATCTGTTTTTTGATAGTGCGAATATCGACGACAAGTTCCTTTTCGTTCTTCCATTTGAGTTCGAGCTCGCGCGTCTTTTCGCGCAGGTCGCTGATCTCTTTATCGATATTCTTCGTGCGTGCTTTGGCATTTTTACCCGCTTCGTCTTTATCATTTGACTCTTTCTTGAGTGCTTCTTTCTCGATCTCGAGACGCATGATGCGACGGTGTGCGTCTTCGAGAATTGGTGGCTTGTTCTCAAGCGAGATGCGAAGTGCCGATGCCGCTTCGTCCATCAAGTCAACCGCCTTATCAGGTAAAAATCGATCGGTGATGTAGCGGCTTGAAAGGTTCACTGCGGCGATAATGGCATCGTCCGTGATACGCACACCGTGAAAAAGCTCGTATTTCTCTTTGAGTCCGCGGAGAATTGCGATTGCATCTTCGGGCGAAGGCTCGTTCACATGCACTGGCTGAAAGCGCCGGGTTAGTGCAGGGTCCTTCTCTATGTGTTTCTGGTATTCACGAAGTGTCGTTGCCCCAATAGCACGAAGTTCCCCGCGCGCAAGCATCGGCTTCAACATGTTGGACGCGTCCATTGAACCTTCGGCCGCGCCCGCACCGACAATCGTGTGAATCTCATCGATGAAGAGAATAATCTTGCCCTCCGAGCGCTCGATCTCTTTCATGATCTTCTTCAAGCGGTCTTCGAACTCCCCGCGGTATTTTGTACCAGCAATAAGTTGCCCGAGATCAAGCGAAACAAGCTCTTTGTCTTTGAGCGATTCGGGGATATCCCCTTTCGCCATACGAATGGCGAGCCCCTCCACCACCGCGGTCTTCCCCACACCGGCTTCACCAATAAGAATAGGGTTATTTTTTGTACGACGAGAAAGAATCTGAATAATGCGTCCAATCTCGCTGTCGCGCCCAATCACCGGATCAAGCTTGTCCTGACTTGCGAGCGTAGTGAGGTTGCGCGTGTATTTATAAATTGATTTGAGTTTTTTCGAGGGTGTTGCATCGGTGATATTCTGCGTGCGAAATTCCTCGAGTACGCGTACGACATTCTCGCGTTCAAGATGAAACCTCATGAGAAGCTCGCGCGACAAACCGGGTACGTCAAAGAGCGCGAGGAACAAGTGTTCGCACGAAATGTGGTCATCCTTCATCTCCTGTGCGATACGCGGTGCCACTTCTCCGAGAAGCTGTCCGAGTTCTTGAGTGAGATAGAGTTGGTATGATGGCGAAACAACATTCTGCGCAGTCGAAGGCTCAACTGCTTCTATCACCGCCTCGGCAAGCGCCATGGAATCAACCTCCAAGCGGTCAAGGAGCGAAACGACGACGCTCTCTTCTTCGAGCACGAGCGCCGCGAGAAGATGCATCGGGTTCACATGGTTTTGTCCACGCTCGACGGCAAGCTCGTGCGCACGGCGAATCGTGTCGCGAGCTTTTGTGGTGACTAAGATACAATGATGCAATACGATTGTCAAATTTCGTTCCAGCTAATAATAAATGATACCCAGCTCCTACTGGATATCTAATAATTAGGGTACCGTGTTTCCATATGAAAATGGAAACAAAACAGGAGATATTCGCAAGATACAAGAAAGAATACTACAGGGCGCGTACCGTCAGAGGAGGAAAAGAAACGCTCACCAAGATCATTGACACCGTTTCGGATGTCACTGGTATGGGGAGAAAATCAATCATCCGAAGATTCAACCGCCTGCAAATGAAAGACCCGCTCATCGAAGATGAGCGGGGGCGTCGGCAATGGGAATTTGATACGTCCGATACTCGCAATTCAGATTTTAGGATAACACCCACCAACATAGTAAAAACTCCAATGATGAATATGAATCCCGATAAAGCTACCTTGAGGTACGCTGATACAGGTGATTTACAAATTTTGGAATTGCCATACAAAGGTGACAAAATTTCTATGTTGGTTTTGTTGCCAAGCGAAAATCTTGATGCAATAGAATTCAGTCTCACTGCTGAAAAATTGAATGAATATAAGTTAAAAATGAAAGAGACAAAGTTGGACTCAATATCGCTACCTAAATTTGAATTTGATACCAAATACTTTATGAAAGATACGCTTAGCGCGTTGGGAATGCCAACTGTCTTTTCCGAAAGTGCTGATTTTTCTGGAATGACCGGAACGAGAGACTTGTTTATTGGCTTTGTTATACATCAGGCATATGTCAAAGTGGACGAGAAAGGGACAGAAGCAGCTACCGCAACAGCAGTTGGCATACAAACTAAATCAGTAAGGCCAAGAACTGATTTCAGAGCAGATCATCCGTTCATTTTCTTAATTCAAGACAAAGACACCGGAAACATCTTGTTCTTTGGTAGAGTAATTGATCCAACAAAGTAGAAGAATGTCTGCGGCGTGCCAATGTTATTGGCACGAATCTTGGCGGCGGCGAAAGCGAGGGCGGGCAAAAATTCCTTCCCCCCAACCCCCTTCCTTTTTGCCCGCCCGAGCGTCAGGTTTCGTTTCTGCCGCGCGTAGCGTGGCAACCATTCAGTTTTTGTCAAAAAATGTTCGAGCAGAGTTGTATACACCTGCCTGCTTGCACCACTCCCTATTCCATGCTACGATACAAATCATGGAATTTCTGGTTAAGATTCTGCCATGGGCGCAGATCATCCTGTCTATTATTCTCACGGCGACGATACTCCTCCAGCAAACAGGAGCGGGCGTTGGTGGGGCGTTTGGTGGCGGTGACGATTCTATTCGTTACACGCGTCGCGGGATGGAAAAGGTTCTCTTTTATGTCTCGATTGTTGTCGCGATTCTTTTCGCGCTTTCAGCATTCGTACTGATCCTTATTGCGCGGTAATACGCACCAGAAAAATCCGACACAATTTTTGTCGTGAAAAAAATTCTTTCGTCTTTAAAAAAAGTTTTTGACAAACGCTTCACGGTTCCACTTGAAGGGCGTTTCTCTCTTGCGCTTACAAAATTTTCAACGCTTGAAAAACGCATTTTGAAGGCGTCTTGAACACTCCCGCTCACATAAACCCGCTTCTCGATACGAGCGAAATCGGATCCGAGGCCGACCGCGACCTTACCGCACTCGTATACTCGGGGCTTCTCCGCGCAAAGAGCGATGGAAGCCTCATCCCCGATCTCGCAGAGGAGTACCTCGTGTCCCCCGATGGCTTGACGTATACATTCACGTTGAAAAAAAATCTCACGTGGCATGATGGCGAGAAAATCACCGCTGACGATGTTATCTTTACCATAAAAACCGCGGGGGACAGCCGTACCAAAAGCCCCAAACGGGCAAACTGGGATGGTGTTGAGCTTGAGCGTGTTGACGATCTTACGATCAAGTTCCTTCTCAAGAAACCCTACGCACCGTTTCTCGAAAACACAACCATAGGGATCCTCCCTAAACATATCTGGGAGGCAATCGATTTCAATCGTTTCGACACCAACAACTACAACAAGAAGCCTATTGGCTCAGGACCCTACCAAATCGACTCCATTGAAACCGTGACCACCAAAAATGGCGATCAACTTCCCGTCTCGTACACACTGAAAGCATTTAGTCGTTTCGCGTTGGGAAAGCCCTACCTCTCGACGATCAAGATGGTCTTCTATCGGAATGAGGATGACCTCGTGGCCGCAGTCGCACGAGGTGATGTCCATGCGATTAACTCGATTTCTCCCAAAAGCGCTGAGGGGCTTTCGGGAAAAGGGTATCGCGTCCTCCACACCCCGCTCCCCCGCGTGTTGGCTGTGTTTTTCAATCAGAATCAAGCTCCTATCTTTGTCGACAGCGCTGTGCGCAAAGCGCTCACGCTCGCTGTACCGAAAACAAAATTGATCAATAATGTTCTCGCTGGATACGGCACCATGCTCGATTCCCCCATTCCTCCGGGAAATCTCGGGTACAAAATTGCCACAACGGAAACTCCTCTCGCGGAGTTGATGACCCGGCCATAAGGGAGAAAATCGAGAACATT
>LCOP01000030.1 GCA_000996605.1 Parcubacteria group bacterium GW2011_GWA1_47_8 | reverse complement strand
TTGCGAGGTGCATTTTCAATCCGAATTTCACAAGATCTTGCTCGGTCGCCCTTGCGCGGTTTTCGACGTCTTGCTTATCTCTGCCGGTAAACTCCGCGAGGAGGATGAGCTTCGGAACGCCCCCCGTGAGAACCATTAAAAATTCGGGAAGGAAGCTCCATCCCAAGGAGATGATACCCGCTTTCATCGACTTTACGATGTCAGGGAAAAAGCGAACGGCAAATTTGAACGTATTGTCGTCAAAGGATTCGAAGCTTGCCGGCTTATGAGAGAGAACGGTGCTCACAATTTCAGGAAGCTTCGCAAGGTCTTTTACGAAGACAACCAAAAGCTTTGATTCCGCTTCCGGCTCTACAAGTCCAAAGGTGATTTCCGTCGTGATGCCGAGTGTCCCCTCGGAGCCGACAAAAAGTTTGGTAAGGTCAAACGTTTTACGATCCCACACTTTCCAGAGCGCGTACCCGGTGGAATTTTTTGAAACCCGTGGTCGGGTCGCCTGAATCGCATCATAGTTCTTCTCAATAAGGTCGTATGTTTTCCGATAGATTTCGCCTTCGAATGTTTGAAGTTTCATTTTCTCATCCAGTTCGGCTTTTGAAATGGGACCAAAAGAGTACTCGTTCCCGTCGGAGAGAACGACGTTGAGGTTCCGTACATAATGGTCAGTGCTTCCGTAGGTGAGCGTCTTTTCTCCCGATGCGTTGGTACCGACCATGCCGCCTACGGCGCAGAGGTTTTTTGACGCGGGAAACGTGGGCATGATGCGGTTTATGGCGAGGGTCGTTTTTTCAAAATCGCGGAAAAACACACCCGGTTCGAGCACTGCGTATTCGCCGGTTACTTTTTTTATTGCATTCAAATTTCCGACATCGAGGACGATGGACTCGGTGAGCGCGCCCCCCGCCATGCCGGTACCTGCGGCGCGCGCGGTGATAGATAGCGACGGATCTTTTTGATGATGTTCGGTTACAAAGCACACGAGGGCTTTGATGTCATCGGCGTCTTTGGGGCGCACGACAAGCTTGGGCATTACTTCAAAGATGCTTGCGTCGTTGGCGCGTGCCGCGCGTGCCGCGTCGTCGTCCAAAAGCTCACCCTTGAAGATCAACCCGAGAGATTGTTTGATGTCCATAATTCCCTACAGTGTACGTTATTTTGCGCGAGAAGAAAAGTATTGTATAAAAAAACCGCCGGGGTACGAATGCCCGGCGGGGAATGATGAGCAGGAGAGCTTACCAGTAAGGCTTTTTATTCCACAAGAGATTACCCTCACTGTCTTTTACGCTTATTATGTCACAAATACTGTAGTAAAACGGGTCGCTATTGCCGTTGGCGTAAAATTGAACACCACCTGCGACCTCATAGATAGTTCCGTTTTCGACGATAATCATGTTTTCCGTTATCTTAATGCCCTTGGGAAGATGCTTCTTATTTGCTCTGGGGATCACTGTAATCGAGAATCCTCCATTATAACCACAGTATCTTTCAGAGGATCTGCCCGTTGATGTATACATGATGAATGTCTCCTTGTGTATTGACAATTACATGAGAACAACCTATTTACTAACATAACACAATAGGGCGGTGCGTGCCAATCAACCATCAATCTGCCAGATTATTGATATCGGCAACAGTGCATTAGCCTTGTCCCACAATAAGAATTATGAGATAATAAAAACATTACTCATAATGTTTTCTCATATGGATATAGACAAGATATTGAAAAATGATCGTTTAGTACGGGTACTTTTGGGGGTCACCAAAGAAGAGTTCCTTTCTCTGCTGAAAAGAAGAAACGACACATGCGCAAGAATGTGGTAATTACTGACAGTAAAAGAAGAATACTTGTGCTCACGCCATCAAAACACGGTAAAGTGCATGACAAGAAACTATCCGACAAAGAATTTGCGGTGATACGGCTTCCAGACAGTGTCGCTCTTCTCGCCGACACCGGGTTTGTCGGAATCGACAAACAACACGCGAATACGCTCATCCCAAAGAAGAAACCGCGGGGAGGGTTTCTCACTGATGCCGACAAGATGATGAACCGCCTCATTTCATCCTCGCGCATTGTTGTTGAGCATGCCATCGGTGGCATGAAGCGGTTCCGCTCTGTGTCTGATATTTACCGTAACAAGAATGGTTTTGACGATCAATTGGTTAATGTTGCCGCAGGACTTTGGAATTTTCATGTGCAGATAACGTAAAACACCGCCAGATATCTGACGGTGTTTGCCCGGGTTGCTATTGCGGGACTGGTCTATAATGATACAATAAGAAGATTGTCCTAGTATATTTTTAACCATGAAAAAATCAGGTTTTACCCTTACAGAAATTCTCGTTGTGGTCGCCATCATCGGCATCCTCTCCTCAATTGCGCTTGCTTCTTTTGGTATCGTGCGTGAAAAAGCAAAAATAGCCAAGGCAAAATCAGAGCTCCGTAGCGCGCGGAGTGGAATAGCGCTCCTTGAATCCGATACGGGTAAATGGCCGAACGGATGCCCCCCTTCTCAATCAAGTAACCCTGAAGTGAACCTCGAGGATGCGCAGGCGGGGGTTACTTCACGCCCCGTCGAAGGGGTGGTCGATAGTCCTTGTGAATGGACGGCGGATGAGGTTAATCGGTGGAACGGACCTTACATGAAAGTTCCTACTGACCCATGGGGGACTTCTTATGTCTTTGACCCAGATTATCATCCGGGGGAAAATCGTCCCATTCCGCCAAATACTAATTGCCCAGGTTATATTTCAAGTAATATCATCGCGGTTGTCTCTTACGGTCCTAATAAGCTTGGTTTGAACGCTTACGACTGTGATGATGTATATCTCGAAATGAGGTAACCCGCAGATAATTTATGGATGGAATAATTCTTTGGGAGCAAACTTGATTTCAGGCATGCCGGGAAATTGTTTTGCCGTCGCCTCTATTTGATACCAGAGCACGTTCGCACGGCATACGCCGCCACTCGTTTTATGTTCGGGGTCGCTGAATGCCAGTGTGAGCGTAGTAGTGCCATTTCGCGTTGCGCCCATAAGAACGAGCCCCGAAAGAGGATACTCGGTCGAAATACCTGCGCTTTTTTCTTCTGGGGTGAGCTTGCCCTGAATGAGGAGCTTCACCGCGTCTTGGAGCGGTGTCATGGTCGCGGGAATACGACGCTCTACGGCGACCAGTCCTTGGCGCGAGCAAAGTACGACACCCTTGCTGTCGCGGTCTTTGGAAGCATCATAGTAATACAATTTTACGGTGCGGTTCTGCGGTGCGGCGGTGTTAATCAACGTTGTTGTGGCAACAGAAAAAGTGACGGGAATGATAATCTCGTTGGCGTGTTCGGGAAGTCCGGAAGGATTATCTTTTTCGAGTACGAGTGTGCCGGTCGCTGTGGCGGGAGATTTGAACGTAAGCAGTGCGGTGAACGGGATATAATTTTCAGTCATCCAGTCGCTCGCTGTTGTGGCCGCGACACTCCCCAATAATTTCCCGTTTGCGTCATAGAGCTTGACCGGGAACGAAGCCTCGAAGTACCACGTGCCGCGCGCTTCTCCGGAAATAGGGAGTGGGCTCGTAACTGAAGCGTTCGGAAGCGGGGCGGTAACGGTGATAAGGTCATCTTTTGAAATGGAGGTGACCATATCCTCTTTCTTCTGACGTGTGGATGCGTACCATCCGCCAATAATAATAACGATAATAATGATGGTCGGAATAACGAATTTTACAGGTTTTTTGTCGTCCATATGTTTGTTTAGGGGTGAGGTTTATGAGAATGGTACCTCAAACTATAGTATATCTCTACTCTATTTATTTTACAATTTTTTGCAGGATAATGTGTCCCCTGCATGATATACTAAACAGATGCAATTCTTTGGTACCACGATGTTCGCAATACTGCTCCTTACCATGGGAACTTTTTTGGCGGGAAACAGCAAAGAGGTTGTAACGTTCATCGAAAAAACCTCCTCAATGTCCGCATCGGTGTTCTTTACACAGAGTACCACCGCAACACAATTACGCACTACATTTAAAGCCGTTCCAGAGACCAAGAAAAAGTTGCGTATCCTCCTTGTCCCCGGACATGAGCCAAATTTCGGTGGGGCGGAATACTTGGATATCAAGGAACGCGACCTAAACGCCGATCTTGCGCTCATCCTTGCGCGGTATCTCGTCGAGGACGGTCATTACGAGGTGGCAATGACGAGAGGCAAAGATGGCTGGAACCCTGATTTTCAAAATTATTTTACTGCGAAGGATGAAGAGATAAAGGCGTTTGTACGTTCGCAAAAGATGGAGATGGTGCGGTTGATTGAAGAAGGAAAGGTCTTCAAAATGAGTAAGCAGGCTCCACACAATGCGGCGCAAAGCGATGTCGCATTACGTCTCTTCGGTATCAATAAGTGGGCAAACGACCACCAAATCGACATGGTCATACATATTCATTTTAACGATAGCTTTCCACGAAAACCGACTCTCCCTGGCGAACATAATGGATTTACTATCTATACTCCGGAGTATCAGTATTCGAATTCTCAAGCGACTGCCGAGATTGCCAAAAATATTTTCAAGCGGCTTGCGCGCATGTTCCCTGTTTCAAGCCTTCCCAAAGAAGACCAAGGGGTCGTCGAGGATCAAGATTTGATTGCAGTAGGAAACAGCAATTCTGTCGATGCCGCGAGTATGGTTATCGAATACGGGTATATTTACGAACCGCAATTGCGAACCCCCGATGTCCGCCGACTCGCACTCAAGGAATTGGCATTTCAGACATATCTGGGACTTGCGGATTTTTTTGGTGAAGCATCGCTCGTCGCGGGGTCGCATGGAAGCACACTTTTACCCTACGAAGGAAATACGCCAGTAAAGAAAACTTCTTTGGCAAATGCTGAAGTATTCGCGCTTCAAGCGGCACTTATTGATAAAGGTTTTTATCCCCCATCAGGCTATACACGCAACGCCTGCCCGCTCTCGGGGCTTCTTGGTCCGTGCACGCGTGCGGCACTCGATGCATTTCAGTATAAATTCGGAATCAAAGACGAGCGGGGTGTTGTCGGAGAAAAGACACGCGCAGAACTTCGCAAACTTTTTCAACCAAACTTGATGAGTGTGCGGCGGTAAGGGCATGAGGGCTTATTTACGCTTGCCTCTTACCCTGCACAATAACACACGATAGTGATATCGGATACATTCTTCGGCAACCCTGTGGTAAAATACGCGGTACGAGACCGCAGTAAAGTTAAGAGCTTACTCAAGCTCAACATGAAATCTTGGATAGGTTATTAGGAATCGGGAGTATGTGGCGAAATTGGTATCCGCGTACATCTCAGAAATATATTCTGCAAGGGTTAGGAGGTTCGAGTTTCCCCTTCAGCACTCTATGCGAGATAAGTTTGCCGTGAGTAAAACTTTGTATTTTGTGAACCAAAACAAAAAACCACCTACATGCATTTTACGCTATAGCGTAAAATGCATGTAGGGGGGCAAATTAACGTAAAAATTTTTTAGCTTACCTGCTCAACCCAAAACTATCTTTCAACTGATGGTCGTACTCTATCCGATCCACAATAAGATACAGAACCTCCTTCCCTATCATAAAATCCGCCTTGAGAAGCGTAATGATGTCCTCACAATCATACGGATACACCCACACACTATCCTGAAGGCGAACGAAACCAATCATAACCAACGTCTGTCGCACCTTATCTCGCAATGATTTTCTTTCTTCTTTGATATCGAAGATAAGAACTCTCCATCTCTTGTCCCATTTGCTGGGTCGAGGGACCTGATAATCGCAACGCTCGATGGAACGAAGTTTTTTCTTTCCTTTTTCCGTAAGACGTAACAACCCCCGCGCATCGTATTCAAGTATTCCGGTGGCAACAAGATTCTTCCTAGACGCATTAACAACTTCCTTTTTTCTTCCTGACACATCAACGCCAAGCTTGCGAAGTGCGCCGAGAACATTCGGTGCAACGAGAGCAACACCCAAAACTCCCGCGGCGGCAACAGTTTCGAGGATTAGTTTTTGCACTTCTCCTTTTTGTGACCTCTTCTTTGATTCTTTTTCTAAATTTCCCATACATGTATTATACGCTATAGCGTAGAATACATGTATGGGGATGTTGGGGATTACTCTATCGAGTGTTGCGCAATGCTTCGCTAGGGTGAGCATGTCGATTATTGTTTCAGGATCGGTAACTCTGTGCTAAAATGCACCGTACGAGAGCGTGTGGCGGAATTGGGCTATTTTATATTTTCTGAATTGAGTGGGCGTGTGGCGGAACTGGTATACGCGTACGTCTCAGAAGCGTATCCCGCAAGGGTTGGGAGTTCGAGCCTCCCCACGCCCACTGAGTTCAGAATGGCATGCGTCTCAGAAGTGTATTCCGTAAGGATTGGGATTTCGAGCCTCCTGTCCAGCACTTTATACGGGATAAGTTTTCCGTGAGTAAAACTTCGTATTTTGTGAACCAAAACAAAAAACCACCTACATGTATTTTACGCTATAGCGTAAAATACATGTAGGGGTACAGGTTAATCAAAATCCGAGGGATTTAAATTCCAAAGGATGCCCTTGGCAAATTAAAGTCTTGCAAATACTGCGTTTTTCACCCTCTCCCCTCCCCCGCCGACCCGCCATGGGTGAACTTGACTTTTTTATACAAATCTGCTTTAATATACATAGGTGTTCTCGTTCTTTGAGAACTAAATATTCAACATTATAGGAGAAATCACGATGACATTATCAGACTGGTTATGGATACTCGTAGTATTTTCTGCCCTCTCTTTCCTTGTGGTTCTTGCAATCTGGGCAACCGCCAAGATTGATACTGGAATGCTATTTGGATTCCTCAAGGAAGGTCAAGGGACATTTGTTATGAGAGGGGAATCAGTAGATCACCCTCTCATCTCGGCACGCGGATATGACTGCAAGCTTATATCTGAAACTCGAAATGAATACAATCAAGCGGGGGAACATACCAACGAACGCGAAGTTGCACGTTATAAAATCGTTGAGACTGAAAAAGGAACTGAAGCGACCTGTCATGACGGATTTCTAGGATGGCTGGAAGGTTATCTTGGAATATACTTCTTTGGATTTCCACCCTTTTACAAGCGAATGTACGAAGAATTTCGATGGAATGAGTGGAAGCCTGTGAAAAACAAGGACGGCACCCAAACGACAGAGCTTTGGCCAAGAGATGATATGACAACGTTCTTCTATGTCCAAACATTCAATTATGCGGTTTTTGTTGAAGGTGCGGAAACGGGGGGAACAAAAAAGGCAACGGTCGATGCAGAAAAGAAGGATACTGGAAACAGTAACGATGTAGGCCTCGGCGGTAACGTCTCTGTCGACTTGAAAATCAATCTTCCCATTCGAATCATCTATCCAGAAATAGCAGTATTCGAGAATGAGGACTGGTTTGAAACGCTAGAAAGCATCGTTACTGAATGTGTCCGGCAATATACAGGACAACACACATTCGAGGAACTTCGCTCAAAGAAAGATATCGGTATGGAGTT
>LCOP01000029.1 GCA_000996605.1 Parcubacteria group bacterium GW2011_GWA1_47_8 | reverse complement strand
ATACTCACTCCTGTGGGACTCTCCCGCGGTACGGGGTTCTTTGGCCCCGCGACAATGCGACAGGTGGGGGCGATGGTGGGGAATAATTGACGGCTGACAGGGGAATGATTTGAGCGCGTAAAGAAATTCGATTTCTTTACGCGCTCTTGCTATACTTTATCCAATGACATTTCATTTCAAGAGCGCACACGAAGCAGGTGTCACTGCTCCACAAAAATTTGCGAATCCGCATGAGGAGATCGCATATTTGCGCACCAAAGTCGCCGAACAGGAACAGTCCCTTACGAAGGAAGGGCAGACAGCGGAGCGTCGAGAGGTTGCGAAGGAGCATGTTTCCGCATATCAAAAAACTCCCGCTGAACAAGTCCTCACTCCTGACTACCGGATTAAAGCGCATGAAATAGAAAAGGCAATCAAGCTCGGCAAATGGCATGAAGAGACGATTGACGAGCTGGTGCGCGTGATGATGGAGCGTGGAATCAAGAATACGCTCACGCTTCTCGAAAAATTAAATAATCCCCATCTTGAGGATGACTTTCATCGTTTTCTCGTGCAGTTTCTTCTCGATGAAAATATGGCGCAGGGCTTTGCAAAAGAGCGCGTACTGTTTCGTGCGCTCCGCATGCGGCTGTACGAGATAACACTCCCGCCAATCGATGCGGCGACTGGAGAAAGGCGCGAGTTTGCGGAGCTCGTGACTGGTATGGAGCGGTTCTATGCGGGGATGCTTTCGATTGAGAACCAGTTGGCGGGATGGCGTGATGTGAAAAACTACTTTACGCTCGAACTCGCACTCTCCAATTTCTCGAGCGAGATCGTGTTCTATACGGCGGTCCCTGCCGAGCGCGTAGATTTGTTTGAAAAGCAGGTGCTTGCGGTGTATCCTGACGCAAAGCTCCGTGAACACAAAGAAGATTACAATCCGTTCAATGAAAAGGGTGCGACGCTTGTTTCTGTCGCCGAGCCGTCGGGGAGTTCTGTGTTTGCGATGAAAACATTTGAAGCATTTCCACAGGATCCGCTTGCGGTGCTTCTCGGAGCGTTCAGTAAGATGAAGCACGAAGGCGAGGGAGCGGCGGTTCAATTTGTCATCGAGCCCAAGAGTAAAGCATTCAACGAGCGTTACAAGAGCGTCCGCGATGAGATCAAAAAAGGAGCAAAAATGAAAGATGCTCTCAAAAGTGTCGGCATGCGCTTTGTTTCCGATTTTGGAAAAGTGGCGAAAGAGCTTGTCTTTGGTGCAAAGAAAAAAGAAGAGGAGATAGATCAAGAGGTGGTCGAGAATATTACCGAAAAGATCAGCGCGCCTATTGTGGATACCAATATCCGTATCATTGTGTCGGCAGAAACCGAAGCGCGCGCGCAAAGCATGTTGATCGAGCTTGAGAGCGCATTCAATCAATTTACCAAGCCGCAAGCGAACGGAGTCAGATGGAAACGCCTCAAAGGGAATGACATCATGAAGACTGTGTATCAATATTCGTTCCGCATGTTCGAGGAAGGGCAGAGTTTTCCGCTGAATCTAAAAGAGCTCACCACAATGTTTCATTTCCCCGTGACGACGACGACCGCACCCGAGCTCAAAGAGGCAAAGGCGGGAGTTGCGCCGGCGCCTTTGAATATTGCAACTGACGGTGTTGTCCTCGGTACGAATGACTATCATGGCAAAGAGACCCTTGTCCGCATGGGGCGCGAGGACCGTGTGCGGCATTTTTATGTTATCGGACAGACGGGTACGGGCAAAACAAGTATTTTGAAAAACATGATCGTTCAGGATATCAGGAACGGTGATGGGGTGTGTTTTATCGACCCGCACGGTTCGGATGTGCAGGATATCCTCTCGCTTATTCCACCCGAGCGTATCGACGACGTCATCTATTTTGACCCCGCAAATACGGCGCGCCCGATGGGACTCAACATGCTCGAGTATGACGAGCGGTATCCCGAGCAGAAGACATTTGTGGTGAACGAAATGATGAATATTTTTAATCAGCTTTTTGACATGAAGGTGGGAGGGGGAGCAATGTTCGAACAATATTTTAGAAATGCCGCGGCGCTCGTGATGGAGGATCCGAGCTCCGGCTCGACACTCCTCGAGATTACCCGTGTGCTTGCGGACAAAGGATTTCGCGATATGAAGCTTGCGAAGTGCAAGAACCCGATTATCGTGCAGTTTTGGATGAGTGCGGAAAAGACGACCGGCGACCAAGGGCTCGCAAACTTCGTGCCCTACATCTCGAGCAAGTTCGACAATTTCATTTCGAATGACATCATGCGTCCGATCGTGCTCCAACAAAACTCGGTCTTTAATTTTCGTACAATTATGGATGAGAAGAAGATTTTACTCGTCAATCTGTCCAAAGGGCGTTTGGGGGATATCAATGCGAACCTAGTCGGGCTCGTGCTCGTGGGCAAGATTACGATGGCGGCACTCTCGCGTGTGGATATGTTCGGCTCGGGGCAAAAACCGAATGATTTTTATTTGTATATCGACGAATTCCAAAATGTCACGACACCGTCGATTGCGACGATTCTCTCCGAGGCGCGCAAGTATCGCTTGAGCTTGAACATTGCGCATCAATACATCGCCCAGCTTAGTGAGGAGATAAAAAATGCGGTGTTTGGGAACGTGGGTTCGATTGCGGCATTTCGCACGGGGCCCGAGGACGCGGAATTTTTGGAAAGCAAGTTCAAGCCGACATTTAGCACACAGGATATTACGAAACTCGACAATTATCATGCGTATATGAACTTGCTTATTGATGGACAACCGGCCAAGCCGTTCAATATTAAGACAATAGCGCCAGAGCAGGGGAATCCCGCACTCGCGGAAAAACTCAAGGAACTTTCGGCGCTCAAGTACGGCGCCCCACGCGAAGAAGTCGAGGCCGAGATCATGGCGCGGTTTCGAGGGAAGCAAGGGTAGAATATAGAATTTTGAATATAGAATAGGGTTTGCCCGCGAGTTCGTTTTTTGCTAGGATAGGCACATTATTAACTATTTAAATATTGAATATTTTAACATCATGACTCATCCAAAAGAAGAACAAACACTCATAATCGTAAAGCCTGATGCAATCCACCGCGGACTTTTGGGGGAGATCACGACGCGTTTTGAGCGCAAGGGGCTCAAGATTATCGGCATCAAGATGATACAGCTTGAAGATGCCCTCCTTGAGGCGCACTATGCGCACATCGCGGACAAGCCATTCTTTATCGGGATTAAGAATTTCATGAAATCGTCCCCGGTGGTGGTGATGGTGCTCTCGGGGATCAATGCGGTTTCGGCAACGAGGATTATTGTTGGACCGACTAAAGGATATGAAGCGGATGCGGGGAGTATTCGCGGCGATTTGTCGCTCTCGATCCAGTCAAATGTCGTGCATTCGTCGGATTCCGTGGAAGCGGGGAAGGAAGAAGTCGCTCGATTTTTCTCGAAAGACGAAATTTTCAACTACAAGAAATTTGATTTCGCGTACATTTACGCGGACGAATCATTTTAGTCACGTATCTGTCGGTACGTTTTTACAAGAACCTTCCCCCGCACCTTTTGCGGCATTGACCTCTTGCGAAATTGCTAAAGACTGTAAAGTTGAGTTTTTTGCGGCTCACTAAAAATCAATCTGGTGATGCCACAAAAGGTGTTGGGGCTTGCTCATTACAAGGTTTTTGTTTTGTAATAAAAAATTCTCTTGTAAAAAATTTTGCACGGGCGTATAGTGAATGTAGGGTTATTTGAGGTATTGACTCCTAAGTTATTGGCACGGGAGCCTTACATCATCATGCGCCGTGGCGTATGATTGCGGGCACCCACCTAGTTTTATACTAGAGCCAATATCTTCAGATGACCCGAGAAAAAACCCCTGCACCTCTGTGTAGGGGTTTTTTCAATGCCGTGTATGTGGTAGCATAAAGTTATGAATGCAATTAAAAATTTCTTGAGACCGACAAAAGTGACGTGGTGGGTGTTTTGGGTTTTGGTTGTAGTTTTTCTACTATCTCTTTATGCTAGTTATTTCCCGGTACAAAGATTAGGTTACTTCGTTCCCTTTTTTGCGGTCGAATTGATGTGGATGTTTCTTTTTGGTATATCGGAGTTCTATTACTTCTTATGGGGCGATTTGATTTATAAGTTGAATCCTTTTCCTTGTGGAATGATTGGAGGGTGTGGAGATGGGCACACCCCTACTTTGGTGGCATATGTTCTCATTGGGGTCACTGCTGTTATTTTGTTCTGGTTTATTGCCTGCACCATCTCAAAAGTCTGGTACGTGGGAAGAAACAAAAGAAATAATACCGGCTTGGTTTCCTAGTATTCCCAAAGTATTCCCAAACACGGTATACTAGGTTTAATTATATGGAACGAAAATCTTTTCCCGCATTGCTCGCAATCCTCATCCTTGTTATCGCGGCAATCAACATGCTTGCGATAAAGTTTTCTTGGTACTGGAGCATGCTCTGGCTCGATATGCCGATGCATTTTGCGGGGGGCGTGTGGCTGGGAGGCACGGTGCTCTGGTATCGACTTTTTTCGGGCAGGTACCCTTTTGCGGGCCGCTCTCTCATGGACACTATTTCGTGGGCGCTTGCCGGAGCATTTTTTTTCGGGGTTTTGTGGGAATTGTATGAGGCAGGGGTTGAAATCGTACTTGAGAAGCCCATAAACTCAATCCTTGATTCCCTGAGCGATGTTGGTTTTGATGTTCTTGGCGGGCTTGTGGTTGCGGTTTTTGTGTACCGTTACATGCAAAATAAATTACATGGCGAATAATTTACAAACGGCAAAACTCGGATTCTACGGCGCCGCGGGCGGAGTGACAGGGTCCAATCATCTTCTCGAAGCGGGAGGGGTGAGGATTTTGATCGACTGCGGGCTTTTTCAGGGCGTGAAAATCTGCGATGATAAAAACAAGAATCCTTTTCCGTATGATCCTAGGGCGATTGATGCGCTATTTGTTACGCACGCGCACCTCGATCACGTTGGCCGCATCCCGAAACTTATAAACGAGGGATTCCGCGGCATTATTTATTCCACGCCACCGACACGCGCGATCGCGGCGCTCATTCTCGAAGATTCTGCGCGTGTGATGGGGTATGAAGCAAAAAAAGACAATCACGAGCCACTCTATCGCGAAGAAGCCGTACAGCGTACGCTTGAGCAGTGGAAAACAACCCCTTACCACCATGATATTAAACTCGGCGAACTCTCGATTCGCTTGCGCGACGCCGGGCATATCCTCGGTTCGGCAATGATTGAGATCGTGCACGGCGGCAAGAAAATCGTTTTTTCGGGAGACCTCGGCAACTCGCCCTCGCTTATTCTCCCCGACACGGATGCACTTGCGGATGTCGACTACCTGGTCACCGAGGCGGTGTATGGCAACAAAGTTCACGAAGACCAAAAGAATCGAACCGAGCTTCTTCAAGGGGTTATTGAAGATACGATAAAGCGCAAGGGAGTGCTCATGATTCCCGTATTTGCCATCGAGCGCACGCAGGACCTCCTCCTTGAGCTTAACGATATGGTTGAAAAAAACCGGATTCCGCACGTTCCCGTATTTGTAGATTCACCGCTCGCTATTAAAGTCACCAGAGTCTTTCATGACAATGCAAGTTACTTTAATGACGAAGTCGCGGCGCAAATCAAGGGAGGCGATGATATTTTCAAGTTTGCCCGTTTGCGGTTTACCGAGCGCACCGAGGATTCTATCGCAATCAAGGACGTACCGGCACCCAAGATCATCCTCGCGGGGTCGGGCATGTCAAACGGCGGACGCATCCTCCACCACGAGCGCAATTATCTTGGTGACGCCAATAACACGCTTCTTTTGGTAGGGTATCAGGCGGTGGGGACTATGGGGCGGGCACTTGAGGAAGGGGCAAAGACGGTGAATATTATGGACCAAGACATCCCCGTGCGGGCAAAGATTGTGACCATCGGCGGCTACTCGGCGCACAAGGATGTCGATGCGCTCGTGGAATTTGTTGCAAACGTCGGGGATAATCTCAAAAAAGTGTTTGTGGTACATGCGGAGCCCGGTGCGGCAATGTTCTTTGCACAGCGCGTCCGCGACTATCTTTCTCGCGATGTGGTAATCCCTCGCGAAGGAGAGGTCGTGGAGATAGAATTTTAGAAAGTAGCACAAACAACTAACAACAAAATACAAAAGAGTCTTCTTGCGGGTTGCCAGTTGTTTGTGGTAAGTTAATGATATGGGATCAGACAAACATCAGCATTTTAAATTAAAGATTTGTGTTTCGGGAGCGGCAGACACCACGCATTGCGGTGATGGCGTTATGGAAAAAGCAAAGGAGCTTGGGCGCGAGGTCGTGCGTCAAGGAGCGATATTGGTCACGGGTGCAACGACGGGGTTCCCCCTTTGGGCGGCAATGGGCGCAAAAGAGGCGGGCGGAGTGTCTATCGGGCTTTCTCCTGCATCAAATGAGAAAGAGCATGTCGAGGTGTACGACCTTCCGCTCGATTATTTGGATATTATTATTTACACGGGGTTTGGGTACTCGGGGCGCAATTTGCTCCTCACGCGCGCGTCGGATGGAGTTATTGTTGGATGTGGACGTGTGGGTACTATTAATGAATTTACCATCGCATTTGAAGACCACAAGCCACTCGGCGTTCTCCGCGGTGCGTGGGAAACCGATGAAGTGATTGACATTATGCTCGAGAAAAGCCATCGTCGTGAAGAAGGCCTCGTTGCTTTTAACGAGGACCCGAAGGTGCTTGTTGCGGAGCTTATCAAGTTGATCGGAATACAGAAAACCTGCGACCTCGGAAATGAATGCCCTCTCTATGTGTACGAGAATTATGATGGGGTAGGGGGGAAGACGGGGATTCCGGTGAAATGATTGTTTTACGAACAGTTTACCTTTAAACCACTGACAATTAACTTGAAACACAAAAGCGCGCCTGTAGGGCGCGCTTTTGATGTTGTGATTTTCCTAAAACCCAACACCTAAAACCTAGTAACTACCCCTTCACCTCATTCACGATATTCGCAAATGTTTTGGGGTTATGTTCAGCGAGGTCTGCCATGATCTTGCGGTCGATGATGATGTTCTTTTTCTTGAGCGCATCAATGAATTTACTGTATGAAAAACCGAGCGGGCGGAGGGCGGCGTTCATTTTGACTGTAAAGAGACGGCGAAAAACGTTTTTCTTGTCACGGCGGTGCGCAAATGCATACGCACCCGCGTGGGCGATTGCTTCTTTTGCCTGGATTTCCTTCTTGCTTCGTCCAAAGCGGTAGCCTTTGACGTCTGCAAGGACGTTTCTGCGGCGTTTCAGTGCGGTTGTTCCTCGTTTTACTCTGGTCATGGTTTTAGGTGGTGTTAATAATTATAAAAAAGTTCGACGTTTCTTTGGCTGGAATTACAGAAGCCCGGGCAAGAAGCGCGCCTTGTCTCTACTTGTCATGTGAAGACTTTGGAGGCTCTTTGCGGCGAGCTGTTTCGAACGGCTTGCTTTCGCATTAAAATGGTTTTGCCCCGGCGTGCGACCGAGAATTTTTCCCGTCTTCGTCACCTTGAGGCGTTTTGTAAATGATTTGTTTGTTTTCATCCCGTTAGAGATAGGAAATGTAGAACATTTCCGTACTTGATTAGTATCCGTTAAGTATTTGATTTTTCTTGCTGTTGAAACCCCAGAGATCTTTTTAACCCGCGCGATCTCTAACGGGATTCATGGTTGATTTTAAAGTCGCTCCGTTCCTTAACTTTTCTTACTTACCCGTTCGAGGATGACCGTGAGTCCCTTGAGGCTTTTTTGAGGTTCGTCCGCCATGCGATACTCTTCGGAGATGAGCGTGAGGATTCTCCCCAAACGCTCTTTCTTGAATGTCATGTCCGCGTACTTTGACCGCCCTGCGAGGAAGAGATCTATCTTGACGCGGTGCCCTTCCTTGAGCCACTTGGACGCATTCTTCGCTTTGAGTGCGAGATCGTGTTCCGAGGTGCCTATTTTAACTTGCAGTGTTTTTGTTTCGGTAACGTGCGAGCGTGCTCTTGCTTCTTTCTGCTTTTTGCTCTGCTGGTATTGGAACTTGCCATAATCCATGATCTTTGCGACCGGCGGGACAGCGTTGGGGGAGATCTCAATGAGATCCATTCCCATCACCTCCGCTTTTGCAAGTGCCTCCGAAAGAGAAAGTGTTCCCAAAGACTCGCCCGTATCCGTGATAACATGGAGTTCTTTGGCGCGAATTTGATGGTTGATTTTCGTCTTGGGATTCAAGGGAATAATGGATTGAATTAACAACACCGCAAAAGTATTGCGGAGTCCCCCATAATATATGGTATTTCGAAAAGGAAGTCAATCCTACGTTATATGCCACAAAAACTGTTACCGTAACATACCCGAATAGGCCACAATTGGGTTACCGTATTTCCATATGAATATGGAAACAAAAAAGCAGATAT
>LCOP01000028.1 GCA_000996605.1 Parcubacteria group bacterium GW2011_GWA1_47_8 | reverse complement strand
CTCACCGCAAGCGGTGAGGTATTAGACCTATATTAACTCCTCGGCTCGAAAATACAAAAGATTACTTTTGTATTTTGCTCGCCCTACGTCGTTAATAAAAAATGAAATCCTCTGATTGAAATTTAGCGACCGGACCACGACCTGTCTCTAACGGGATTCATCTCCTTATCTTACCATAATATGAACCCCGCACTCACTAACAGGCTCAATCGATACGAGTTCTACTGACCTTTTCCACATAACTCAGAACCCATCCACTATCTCGCGGTACCCGCCTCTGAAACCATTATTTTTAGGCGAAAAACAAGTCGGAGTACGAACCATAATGAATTATGGTTCGTAGACGAAGTTTTGTAGCCAGAAATAAGGGTTTCAGGGAAGGGGGAAGATCGTGGATGGGTTCTGAGTAAAGCGAAAATGAGGATTTTTCATTGGTCCGCGCTACCATGGAGCGCAAAAACTCTTGAGGCGTAATGTTGTTACGGTAAAAAGAGGTTTTGCGTGAATGGCAAGCGGGCGATGGAAAAGACCGTTTTTGCACTAACCTATGTGGAAAAGGTCAGTAGTATAAATACTGCTTTATCTTATCTATCACCTCCTGTACCGGGTATTCCACTTTTACCAGATATTCCTTTGCCCCAAGCTCAAATGCGCGTTCTTTGTCAGACTCTTGTCCGAGATTGGAAATCACGAGAACGGGAATGCTTGCAAGTTTTGGATCTTGCCTAATTTCCTCCAAAATCATGAAACCGTCCTTTTTGGGCAACATAATATCGAGAATAATGAGGTTTGGCTCCTCTTTCCTCACGCTGGCAACCGCTTCTTCCCCGCTTTGCACCACAACAGTTTCAACGCCTTCTTGGGAAAACTTTACTTCATAAACCCGAGAAATGTGCTCATCATCCTCGATAATCAGTATCTTTTTCTTTTGTTTTTCCGTATCCATAATGAAAGTGTAGCATTTTTCGCCAAGTCAACAAAACCCTATTTCCCTCAAAAACCTGCCAAATGGCGGATTTTTAACCTTATTCCAAATTCAATATTTCACCTCCCCTCCCCACCCTACTTTCTCGCCTCAATAATCCCCTGCGCGACATTCTGTGGCACCGTATCATAATGATCGAATTCCATCGTCGAGGACGCGCGACCTTCGGTCATTGAGCGGAGTGCTGTGGTATAGCCAAACATTTCCGAGAGTGGCACTTGTGCAGTAATCACCTTCATCATGCCGCGCTCGCTCATAGACTCAATCTGTGCGCGCTTTGACGAGAGGTTGCCAGCAACATCACCCATGAACTTCTCGGGCATGACCACTTCAACTTTCATGATTGGTTCCATAATGACGGGACCCGCCTTCTGTGCCGCGTCCTTAAATGCCATGGATGCCGCGATTTTGAAGGCAATTTCGGAAGAATCAACTTCGTGAAACGAACCGTCATAAAGCTCGGCAGAAATATCCACCGCTTTGTATCCTGCCAAAATACCGCGCTCCATCGCTTCCTTGATACCTTTTTCCACGGGCGGAATGTATTCTTGAGGAACCACTCCTCCCTTGATGGCGTTGACAAATTCAAAATGATTTCCCTCGTCACGCTTGGTGTTCTTTGGCAAGTCTTCTTTATCAACCGCCTTGTCAATCGGCTTGATGCGAATCTTCACGTGTCCGTACTGACCGCGACCACCCGTCTGCTTGATGTACTTGCATTCAGCTTCAGCGGGGCGCGTAATGGTTTCCTTATAGGCAACCTGGGGCTTGCCGACATTCGCTTCGACATTGAACTCGCGCTTCATGCGATCCACGAGAATTTCGAGGTGGAGCTCGCCCATACCGGAAATAATCGTCTCGAGTGTTTCCTCGTCGGTTGAAATACGAAATGTTGGATCTTCATCAGCGAGTTTCTTGAGCGCCAAACCGATTTTCTCTTGATCAGCTTTTGTTTTCGGCTCAATGCGGAGCGAAATGACCGGCTCGGGGAATTTGATCTGCTCGAGAACAATAGGGTTCGCTTCATCGCAGAGCGTGTGGGAAGTCTTGGTGTTCTTGAGCCCCACCATTGCCGCGATTTCTCCCGCGTACACGGTCTTCACTTCTTCTCGCTGGTCCGCCTGCAGGCGCACCATGCGTCCGACGCGCTCTTTGTCTCCGGTCGTTGCATTATAAATATACGAACCCGCTTCGACTTTTCCCGAGTAAACACGGAAGAACGTGAGTTGTCCCACAAACGGGTCTGCCTGAAGTTTGAAGGCGAGTGCCGCAAAAGGCTCTGTGTCGCTCGGATTGCGCGTGATCGTTTCACCGGTGTTGGGATCAATACCGTGAATCGGCGGGAGGTCAAGCGGCGACGGGAGATAGTCGACAACCGCGTCGAGCACAAGCTGAACGCCTTTATTCTTGAGCGCTGAACCTGCGAACACGGGGAAAATCTCGTTCGCAATGACTGCCTTGCGGAGCGTCGCTTTGAGTACTTCGAGGGAGGGCTCTTTGCCTTCGAGGTAGTCGGTCATCAATTGTTCGTCATTCTCCACAATACGCTCGATGAGTTCTTTGCGGTACGTCGCCGCTTCCGCTTTGTATTTCTCGGGGATTTCTTCTTCGATAACCTTCATACCCATCTCCCCTTCAAATTTGTACGCCTTCATTTTGAGCAGATCGATAACACCTTCGAATTCATCTTCGAGCCCGATAGGAATCTGCAACCGAACAGCCTTTTTATTCAAACGATCCAGAATAGAAGCGTACGAACGCTCGAATGACGCGCCGGTACGGTCGAGCTTGTTGATGAAGCAAATGCGTGGCACTTGCGCTTCGTCCGCATAGCGCCAGTTGGTCTCGGACTGTGGCTCCACACCAGCAACGCCGTCAAACACCACCACCGCACCGTCGAGCACACGGAGACTGCGCTTCACCTCCACGGTAAAGTCGATGTGTCCGGGGGTGTCAATGATGTTAAAACGAAACATATTCTCCTTCTCTTTCGGCATATCGGTCTTATTCCAAAAACAGGTGATTGCCGCGGCAGTGATCGTGATCCCGCGCTCGCGCTCTTGTTCCATCCAGTCGGTTACCGTTCCTCCGTCGTGCACTTCGCCTATTTTGTGCGTCATTCCCGTGTAATACAAAATACGCTCGGACGTAGTCGTCTTGCCGGCGTCGATGTGGGCAATGATTCCAAAATTTCTTACTTTGTTTAGGGGGTAGTCTCTGTCCATAGCTAAGGGGAACAACTGACATTTGACAACTGACATTTGACTAAAATTCAATCAAATATTTTTGTCTTTGCCAAAAATTCGTGTTTAATAAACGATTAAAAATTTTAAAATAAACAAACAAAAACTCAAATATTCACCAGTGGGTGTATTCGATTCTGTGTCAATTGTCACATGTCAAATGTTCCCCCTGTCAGTTGTGCGCGTACGCGCGCTTTCTACCAGGCGAAGTGCGCAAAGGCCTTATTCGCCTCCGCCATCTTGTGTACATTCTCTTTTTTCTTCACTGCCTCGCCTTCATTGTTCGATGCCGCAAGAATCTCGTCCGCAAGCTTCTGATGCATCGGACGGCCATTCTTGCCACGCGCGGCATCAATGATCCACCGCATCGAAAGTGCGAAGCGGCGCTCCGGACGAACCTCACGGGGAACTTGGTAGTTCGCCCCGCCAACACGACGCGAGCGAATCTCCATGAGCGGACCGGTATTTTTGAGTGCAAGCTCAAAAACCTCAAGCGGCTCAAGGTCTTTTTTCTTTTCCTTGATGATCTCAAACGCTCCGTATACTACGGTGCGGGCGGTGTTTTTCTTGCCGGCCCCCATAATATAATTGATGAGCTTTTCAACTTTTGTCGAGCTGTACACAAGATCGGGACCGACAATATTACGATTTTTTACTTTTCTACGCATGATTTAATTAAATAGAAGGATTATTTTTTGGCCGGAGCGCCCGCTTTCGGACGCTTGTTGCCGTAGAGACTGCGACCCTTACGACGCGCTTCAACACCGGTTGCGTCGAGAACACCGCGCACAATATGATACCGAACACCGCCCAAGTCTTTGACGCGACCCCCGCGTATCATCACCACGGAATGCTCTTGAAGCTTGTGTCCCATACCGGGAATATACGCCGTCACTTCCATGCCGTTCGTCAAGCGAACGCGAGCAATCTTGCGAAGCGCCGAGTTTGGTTTTTTTGGTGTGGTTGTCGTGACTTTTGTGCAAACGCCACGCTTAAAAGGCGAGTTGTGATATACTGGCTTATTCAAGAGACTATTGAAGCTCTTGAGGAGCGCTTGGGAACGCGTCTTTTTGATAGACGTTTTGCGCGGGTGCTTGATAAGTTGTCTAATTGTTGGCATTGATAAATTATGGTAAATCACAATGCCACCCCTACAACGGCATTGATGTGCATCTACTCTACTACGGTATAAAAGAAAATGCAAGCTCAGCGACAATGCCACGTTAGCGGCAACATCTGCTAAACCCCGTGGATGTTCATGGTTGATAAGTTTCGATATATTCTTGCGGAATCTTGATGTCATAGAATACGCCTGCGAACGTAGCAACAATCAGAGTTGAAAACACAATACCAGCTACAAGAATCGTGTATCCAAAATAATTGCGCGCAACTTCGCTTAGTCTATTGCGCATTAGCCAATAAAAGGCGCTGGCAATATGGCCAAAAAAGGCGGCTACGGCAAAAAAGTAGTAAGGCACAAAGAAATATTGAAAGTACGGAACGTGCATACCAGCAACGGCATAGTATAAGTTTGTATCAAGACCAAGCACAGCTCTACCAAAAAGAACGGCACCAATATGAACGAGAAAGAAAAAAACCAAATAGCCGCCCGATATGACCTGAACCCGCTCGAAAAAACCGTGTCGCTGTCTCCAACGCTTTTTGATGAAGTAGACACCGGAACCTATCTGAAAGATAATACAGACGAACAGTAAGCCCTCAACAAAAGGGGTGCGATAAATGTGACGGAAAGACTCCATAAACTGAATATGTGCCTCGACGCCTCTTAGCACCAACCCATGGTTAAATAAATGAACCGCAACATAAGCACCAATAACGCAAGCGGAAACTCGATGTAATTTATGGAGTATGGATGTTTGATTCATGAGTTCCTAAAGGTTGTTGAGAGATAACCACAAATCTCCACGCCAATTACAGAGAATAGCAAAGAATGCCCAAAAATTGTGAGTTGCCATTTTCTCATTTCCATATGCCCGCCGTTGAGAGAATTATTTTAATGGAACCTTGTTTTGTGATTCAAACTGTTCTGGTTTGAATACTGGTTTCAGTTTTACCCAGAAGTCCCAAGCCATAATAAGTGCGGCAACACCAAACACTACATCGCCAGGGAATCGCATCCATTGCCAGAATGTTGTGGTGTTATAGAACTCCATGCTACGCGCAAATGCGAGACCATGCTCGTATACCGCTTCCAGCTGAGGAAAACCTATAGGGAGGAAGTTGAGGGCAACCCAGAGCACAAGACCGGCATTATAGAGCCAGAAAGCCCAATACCCTGTTTTCTCCGTAAAAGGAGCTCTGTTCCCCGCCGCGTAGCGAAGACAATAATAAATGAGTCCAAGTGCGAGAAGTCCGAATGCTCCAAAGAGTGCCAAATGCGCATGGTTGAGCGTCAAAAATGTTCCGTGTTCGTAATAATTTACGAGTGGTGCATTGATGAGACCACCTCCAAATACTCCGGCGCCAACGAAGTTCCAGAATGCCGCTCCAATAATAAATACATACGCAAGTTTGTATTTGAATATACCGCCAGTTTCTTTGATGAGACGATACTGCTGAATCGACTCAATGATTAGAAGAACAAGGGGGATAACTTCAATGAACGAGAACATACTTCCAATTGGTATCCACATTCCCGGACCACCAGCCCAGTACAAATGATGTCCGGTACCGAGGACGCCTCCGAGGAAGATGAGGATGAGTTCAAAGTACACGGCGCGTTCTGCAAGTACGCGCGATACCAGCCCTGTTTCCATGAGGAGGTATGCACTCACCGCTACGGTAAAGAACTCAAATGACTGTTCCACCCATAAATGCACAACCCACCATCTCCAGAAGTCTGTGATAGAGAAAGATTTTTCGATTCCCGTAAGGGGTACCATCCCAGCCGCGTACAAGATCGCAATGTTGATAGTCGCCGCCCACAAGAGGTGCTCCAAGTAAATGTTGCCGGTGAAGAAATCCTTTATCGCCTTACGAAATTGCCCTGTTGCCGGCCACAACGCGCGGAATACCAAAGCACTCCAGAGCAAGAGTCCGCCGAAGAATCCTATCTGGAAAGCACGGCCAAGCTCAATATACGATAATCCTTGGTTCCCAAACCAGAACCATTTATCGTCAATGACATTGATGAGTCCCAAGTAATTACCCAAGAGTCCTCCCGCAACGACAAGGAGTGTCGCCCAAAACAAGATATCAACCATTAATCCCTGACCTTTTGCTTCTTGCTTGCTGATTGCAGGCCCCAGGAAGAGAGCGCTTCCAATCCACGCGAGTCCAATCCAAACAATAGGAGCTTGAATATGCAGAGTTCTGAGGAAATTGAATGGTAAGTATTTACCGATATCAAATCCATAGAAACTGGTGCGGTCAGAATAGTAGTGTGCCATAAGTACGCCCACCGCGAGCTGGACAAGGAACACCGCCACAACGATGAGGAAATATTTACCGACTTTGCGCTGGCTTAATGTTAGCGGACGAAATTCAATAAGCTTGAACTCTCTCCGTGAATTATCGCGATGATTGAGATAATGCTCATATATGTAGATTACCGCGCCAAAAAGAAGGAAGGTAAACGCGTAGCTCACCCATGTCCACGTAAATGCGGCTGTTATTGGTTTGTTATCGACCAAAGGCTCATGAGGCCAATTCTGCGTCCACGATGATGAACCGTCCGGACGAAGCGCAACCGTCGTCATTGATGAATAAATCAAAAAGTCAGCAGTTTGGAGCGCTCTCTCGGGACTGAGAGCTTTTGCTTTAGACCACCCTTTACTTGGGTCGTCATTGAGAAGGAATTCGACGATTTCTTTTTGGATATCTTTGACTGCAAACGCAAGCGGATCAGGGAGGACCAATTCTCTCTGTGTCAAATCTATCCCCTTAAGCATTCTCTGCATCTCTCGTTTTATGGACTCTTGATCACCCTCTGATAACCCGGAAAAAGATTGACTAAAGCGAAGCATAGCGATATTTTCCTCTGTTTTTAAACCGAGTTGCTTCAAATATTCAGCGGTGTAGTCAACACCGAAATACGAACCCATTCCATACATACTGCCGTAATCCATAAGTCCGGCCTTTTGAAACCCGCCCTTCCCAGACACAATGTCTTCTCCTGTGAAGAGCACTTCGCCGGATGTCATAACAATCCTCTCAGGTCGGGGTGGTACAGTGCTATACGTAATCGTTGCCGCCCACGCAAGAATACAAAATGATGTTACTGCGACCACCAATAAAATCCATTTGAGAATACCACTAACCTTATCCTTTTCGTAGTTTTGATCTTCCATTGTTATAAAATGTTTATATCGTGAATTAAAATTAAGAATCCTCGAGTGACGACGTATTTCGTGCGGAATAATTGAGGTAGTTTAATAATTGATGGATTCCTTCCTTAATTATATCTTATCGCCTCAATATAGCAAGACCCTGTATTACCAATAATTACAATATGTTGCATGTTATATGAAAAAATATACCTACAGTTACATTGCAGGGTTAGCAATCTAGAATATTCACAAATTGGGTCTTCGCGGATTAGTGTGGGTCATTTTTGGCATATTTAGGCAGAGGTGGCATGAAGTGGTTCCGCTCTGTGTCTGATATTTACCGTAACAAGAATGGTTTTGACGATCAATTGGTTAATAGAGTAGTCCCGCATTAATTTTTTGCCACTTTTTACCATTATTTTATAAGGGCTGAAAGTACCAAAAACCTTATTCTGGGACTACTCTAACGTTGCCGCAGGACTTTGGAATTTTCATGTGCAGATGACGTAAAACACCACCAGATACCTGGTGGTGTTTGCACGGGTTGCTATTGCGGGACTGGTCTAATGAGTGGTCAGGGAGGAACGATGCGCCAGGATCTTTTCCTGTTGAATGCATCTCGTTCTTTGCGTAATCGTGCGGAACGAGAAGGAGCAGATTCGCTACCATTTTCTCTCACCATCGGGATTCGTTCGTGCAGTAGATATTTTCTCACTAGTGCAAGAGTGGTGCGTCACGCCTTTCTTCCTCGTTTTTTTTGCACGCACCGTCCATATCTTTTTACAGTTCGCACACTGCTTCCTCCTCCTTCCATTTTTAACAATTTTTTCCCTGCAACAGGGTGACTTCGCACATGCGAAGTATGCTCAAAAAACGACATTTCAGCTTGTCAGTACTGGATATTATTCATATGTCACCAACAGAATTAATTTGTTTGTCTCACTATAGTATCATATAGGTAGATGATGAGATTTTTGATTTAATTCCCGCTCCGCGACAGGAGCGTCTTGATCGTCTTGAGTGCGATTGCAAGATCGAGCGTGAACGAGCGATTTTTAATATAAAAAAGGTCGTATGAGAGTTTAGTGCGCGTCTTGTCGACATCCGCCGTCGAACGCGGAACATTATAGTCCTTGATCTGCCCCCACCCCGAGAGCCCCGGCGTCACCAAATGCCGCGCATTGTAGTATGGAATCTCTTTCTCGTAGACTTTTACCAGTTCGGGTAATTCCGGCCGTGGTCCCACGAGCGACAAGTCACCGCGTATCACGTTCCAGAGTTGGGGAAGCTCGTCGATGCGCAAGGCACGGAGGAACTTCCCTGCGTGCGTGATCACGCGCGCACCCGAGGGTGTTGCCGCCATACTGCGAAACTTGAGAATCTTTACGATCACATTGTTCCTGCCGATGCGATCCTGCTTGATGAACACCGGACCGCCATCATCGAACTTAATCGAGAGTGCCACAAAAGGATAAAGGAGGAGCGACACCACTCCCAACATGATGGCGATTACCAAATCCATCGTTCGTTTGAGAATATCATATCCGAGATGCGAAGAAGTCGAGGATATGTTCTCGAGAAACCAATTGTATTTCACGAGCGAAAGCGGGATGCGTTCAAATATCTCCTCATATACCTTGTGCATATCAAGGAACCTAACTTTGGAAAATATGAGATTATAGAGCGCGGGAAGGATAAGATCTGCTTTTTCGTTTCGGAGGTCAATGACCACGGTGGAAATCTTTTCACCATAAATGCGGTCAATGATTTCTGTTTTAAAATCAATCTGTTCGATGTGACTCAAATCTACCGAAGAAACAAATGACAGATTGTAGCGCCCGTTACGGTTCACGGCTTCTTTGAGATTCTGCATCTCCTCTCCCGCACCGATCAAGATTGCAGATTCTTGTCGCCGCGCACCGAAGACCGAAGGACCATACACTCTCCATACCACCACAAGACTAAATGAAAGAATGAGCTGGAGTCCAAGGATCGTCTTTGGAGCAATGGCGACATACGGAGCGAGAATATAAAAGAACACTACCGCGATAAGGCTGTTAGTGATCTGTGCGTTCAAGATCGTTTCGGGAAGCCTCTTTCGAAAGACGAGCGTATAGCGTTCGTAAAGTCCCGCAATGAAGAAAACGAAGACCCAGATTAAAAAAAGCACCGAGAGTGGGAGCAGGTATGCCTCTAAAAGTGCGAGGGACGGGAATTCCACATACCGTATCACGAGCGCACACCAAAAAGCGACCACAAAAGAAAGGAGGTCGCCCACAAAGAGGATACTTCGTTCCCTTTTGCTTCCAATCGTCATAGAGTTTCACTATTGTAGCATAAATAGGGTGTATGGGGTACTATATTAGAACCCATCTCAAAATAAACCGCTAAAAATAAAGGTGGTGAGATGGGTTCTAGTAAATATCCTTCGTATGGAGGACCCTACTTGGAGGCCTCGCCTCCAAGTACTTCAAGTAGCTCTGTTGTTTATGAAAAAGAGAATTCTCTATGTTATCACTAAATCCAACTTCGGCGGGGCGCAGAAGTATGTGTATGATCTTGCGACGGGCATTGCTCCGGACGATTTTGACGTCGCTGTGGCAATGGGAGGAGAAGGGATCCTCGCAGACAAACTGCGCAAAGCCCGTGTCCGTACCATCACGATCCCCTCTCTCGCGCGCGACATCAACCCCGTAAAAGACCTCACGAGTTTCTTTGCCCTGCTCCGCGTTTTTCGCGCCGAACGCCCCGATGTTATTCATATCAATAGCGCAAAGGTTGGCGGACTAGGCGCACTCGCGGGACGCCTATCCTGTCTTTCCCTAAAACTTAAAACCTGCCACCTGTCACCTGTCATTATTTTTACCGCGCACGGATGGGCATTCAACGAAGACCGCTCCGTGCTTTCAAAAACAATCATAAAACTCCTCTCGTGGGTTACCGTCGTCCTCTCGCACAAAACCATCGCCGTGTCCCAAGCAGTCAAGGACGACACCACACACTGGCCGTTCATCAAAAACAAAGTTTTCACTATCCCTATCGGGGTCAGCGACATTCCTTTCCTCTCGCGTGCGGATGCGCGTGCAAGAATAAGTGCAATTACGAATATTCCCTTGCCCGAAAACATGTTCCTTGTCGGGACCATCGCTGAATTTCACCAAAACAAAGGCTTACAATATGCAATCCAAGCCCTTGCAACCATAATCCCAAAAAACCCTGAAATTTACTACATTATTTTGGGAAATGGCGAAGAAGAAAATTCCCTCCGCGCCCTTATCGCCGAACACAAACTGGAAAATCATGTGTCTCTTCTCATCATGCAAAAGGACGCCGCACAATTCCTCCCTGCCTTTGACTGTTTCCTTTTGTCTTCGATAAAAGAAGGGCTTCCCTATGTCATCCTCGAAGCGGGGCTTGCGAAACTCCCCGTCATCGCGACTTCGGTTGGAGGCATCCCCGAAGTCATCGAGGATGGTAAAAGTGGCATACTGGTGCATCCGCGCAACCCAAAAGAACTCGCGCATGCACTCATGCATCTCTTTGGTTCGCCGGAAAAACGCGGGGAGTTCGCCGTGGTGCTTCACGAAAAAGTATCTCGCGACTTTTCCCTTGATTCCCTGCGCGCAAAAACATATCCCTTGTACAAAAAATAACAGAGCGCTATACTATATGTATGCCTGATGTAGAATTTTACGACCAAGATTCCGATGCACGTGTTGCGCCAACCGCTCATAAAAGCTCTACTTTTGTGAAGTTGCTTATGCAATACAAAATTGCGAAAGATGAAAAAACCGCAAATTACATTCTTTTAGGGGTGTCTGTGGTATTTTTAGTTATCTCCGCGATAATTTTCTTCTGGTAATTTGGGATATTCTATGCTCCCAAAAACTCATTCTTGAACACCCCGCGGTGAGCGGGACGAGCGGTTTTTTTCATACTTACCAAAAGCCCGAGCGCAACAAACTCCACCAAAAGGTGCGACCCTCCGTAACTCATAAAAGGCACGGTGACTCCCGTAACGGGCAAGAGCCCCATCGTCATGCCGAGGTTGACGGTAAAGTGGCTTATGATGAACACGGCGACTCCGATACCGTAGAGCATTTCAAAATTAGTCGCGCCCACCAAAGAAAGGAACACGATACGGACGATGATCGTCGTAAAAAGAATGAAGAGAATTACCACCCCGATAAATCCCCATTCTTCCGCAAATGCAGAGAAAATAAAGTCTGTCTGGTACTCTGGTAAAAATCGCAAGCGCGACTGCGTACCATACCCCGCCCCTTTGCCGAAGACTTGCCCTGAACCAACCGCAATCATCGATTGATAGGAATTGTATCCCGTATTGTGAATATCCGCGAGAGGGTTAATGAATGTCAAAATACGGTCTTTTTGGTAGGTCTTGAATACCCCCACCCAAAGCCCGGCAAACACCGTCACTCCCAAGAGGAAAACCAGCGCCAAATGCTTTTTGGAAACTCCTGAAACTAAAATCATTCCCAACCAGATAAAAAAGATAATCATCGCGGACCCAAAGTCAGGCTGGAGCAAGACCAGCACAAAGGGAATAGCCGCGTAAATACCTGACACGATAATGTGCCGAAAATGCGCTATTTCCACGTGCCGTCGCGAAAAATACTTCGCCAAGATAAGGATGAGCAGAAGCTTCATCGCATCGACGGGCTGAAAGGTAAACGCTCCAACCTTAAACCAACTCTGCGCGCCTTTTGCCTCGTGGCCGAGCGCAAAAAGAATGAGGAGAATCGTGCACGCAACCACAAAAAGCGTTACAAGAACATTGGTGCGCTTGAGGGCATCGGTATCCACTCGTGTCGCAAGAAAAAATCCTGCGAGCGCGACCGCAAGAGAGACGAGCTGTTTCGTAAAGAAGGCATTGTCACTGGTAAATGCATCCATCGTAATAAGTCCGAGAAACACAATGATGACCGCAGAAGAAAGAAGTACCCAATCAACGGATACTTTGCGAGAAAACACTTCGCTGAGAAGGGTGGCGATTTTCATGAAAAGGGATCCCCTTATTTTTCAAATACTGCGGATGGGGTAATCATAATTTCCGTAATGAAATTCTCTTTTTTGCACACCACCTCGGCAATACTCTTGTACACACCCTGCAAATCACCCGCAGTCTTTGCGTCAAAATAATATCTGGCGTCCGTCGCAATAGAGTCGCGCAGGAATGCGCTTTTTATCGCCGTACCGAGTCCGACCACATAAATTTCAACACCACCATCACGCGCGGTTTTTGCGATGGTTGCGGCATACTCTTCGGCATACACGCTGTTGTTTTTGTTCCGCGGGTCAAGGGGGCGGTTTGTGTCCCCGTCGGTGAGCGCAATGATAACACGCTTTGCATTTTTGGTGTGACGCGTAGTACCAAGCTCTTTTGACGCCACGAGGAGCGCCTCTCCGAGATTTGTATTCTGCGTCGAACCCTGTTCTATCGCAATGTTTGAGATGGCAGTACGGACAGAACCATGATCAATCGAGAGCTCGTGGTCGATAGGGCTTGACGCGCTCGTCGCAAAGGATACCAGACCAACCTTGTCAGCAAAATCAGTGGCATCTACATACGCACTTGCCGCATTTTTTGCTGTCGTGAGTGGCTCAGGAGGATTTTTGTTCCCCGTGTTCATGCTCCCCGAACGGTCAAACACGAGCATAGTATCAACCGGCGTTACGCACATGCCACCTTGGGGGTTCTTGGTAAATTGCTTCAGCCACGTAAAAAAAACGTTTTCTTGCCCTCCCGGAGAAAGTCCCTCCGCATACGTACTTGAAATCGCGATGGGATTTCTTTTTGCATCATAAATAATCGCTCCCACGGTAAGGCGCGGCGTTTCGTTCACCAAATCAGTGTTCAAGAGCGTTGCGTCAAAACGCGGTTTCGTATCTACATTTTTCAATGCTTGGTTTTTTGTTATCACCGTAGAGGGGGCCGCTTTCGCCTTGACCCACCGCATCGGAGAACCTCCGTTAAACTCGACTTCAACTTTTTTCGGATCGCCGACGATAGAGATATCTCCTGCAAACAGGAAGAAGGTTGACTGCGGAACAATGTCGGTCATCCCTTTGTATTCCGCAAGAAGGTTCCCCGTATCATCCATCATTTTAAACACAAACGGGGCATCTTTGGTCCCCGCGCTCGGATTGGGATTCTCAACATACGCCCCGATATCATACCGCCCCGGAGCGATCACAAAGGACTTTGCCCATGCCACACGCAAGGGTTCTATTTGAGAAGAGCACTGCAAGGAGCATGCTCCCCCGCAGTCTACGCCCGCCTCCGTGCCATTTTGTTTATTGTCAAAACATGTAGGAGTTTTGTGCAAAAATTGATACCCTGCAAACGTGAGCAGAGAAACGATGATAACGGCCACCACGCCCCCGTAAATAATCCGCCGTTTTTTAGACCATTCCATAGCTGTATCATAACATAGGGGGAACAATGGGGACAATTGAAACATCTGACAACTAACGGGGTACAAAAAAGCGGAGCGGATACTTTGTATCCGCTCCGCTTTTACGATTGAACCTCCTCGTGGCAGAGACCACACGGAATCAAGTTTAATTACCTTGAATTACGAAACTCTATTTTCTGTCATTGCGAGTCAGTACTCCGACGTGGCAATCCATGAATTTAGAGAGGCACTGGATTGCTTCGCGTACTCGCAAAGACAACCAAAATGACAGTTTCGTAATTCAAAGTAATGAACCTCCACGGGGCAAGCCCTGCCCTCATTCCGCTACCGCTCCATATCGGCGTGGTATCGCAGGAGCTTCGCACAGGATTATCTTGAAAACCGAGGGTTTTCAAACTTTCCTACAAGGCTCCCCGTGGCAAGCCGACGGGGTATATGCTTCGCAAATTAAAAATAAGAAAGCGACCGCTTCCTTATTTCTAATTAAACTGATTGAATTCTTGCTCGACCCCTACTGGCAGGTCATCGCTTTAATCTTTGCGCGTGTGAGGGGTCCAACGTATCCCGTCGGCGTCAACCCGATTGAAGCCTGGTAATCCTTCGCCGCCTTGAATGTCGCGAGACCAAAGAAGCCGGTGGGTTCTGACCTCAAGAAGCCTTTTGCATTGAGAAAGTCTTGTAGTGTAGGGACCTCGTTGTCTGTGTTTACATCACGCATGCGGTAACGCATGTTGTTGGAGAGATCCACACAGGATGATGCTTGACCAGAGGTATCAACATCTGCGCCACTTGCAGGACTAGTCATGACAACAACACCCGAGGAACACTTCTGTCCTGTTACGGGGCTGAATAGGTAACCAGCCAAACAGCCGGGGTTGGTGGGGTGGCTATAACCGTCGTATTCTCCGTGCCCGAGCTTGGGGTAATACTGGTGAGGGTGGGGGCGTTGGAAGTAGGCGCGGTCAACGTAAAGTTAACGCGGTTGCTACTGCAGCCGCCCGGGCAAACATTCGTCATCACGCCAACCTGATAGGTACCGGCACCTACCATCGCGACAAATTGGTTCCCGAGAGTAAAGCGCACCTGCGTGCCATTTGCCGAGGTCATGGTTTGCGGAATACTTGCCACGATCTGATTGTTTGAATTGTAAAATTCGATTGTCGTGCCACCGACAAGGAGATTCGTGCCGTAGATAGTAACCGTCGTATTCTCCGTGCCCGAGCTTGGGGTAATACTGGTGAGGGTGGGGGCGTTGGCGGAGGCGTCTAATGGAAAAATTGTGAATAAAACAAACAAACCTGCAAGTAAAAATTTCTTCATAAAAAATAAGGCTGGTTTTCTTTTATTGGTAATGCCTACATTGTCGCATG
>LCOP01000027.1 GCA_000996605.1 Parcubacteria group bacterium GW2011_GWA1_47_8 | reverse complement strand
CACGCGCAAAGATTAAAGCGATGACCTGCCAGTAGGGGTCGAGCAAGAATTCAATCAGTAGCTGCATTTCGGCTCAAAGATTTTCCGCACCGACTTCTTTGTTTCGATACCCTGTGTTTGTTTAAAGAGGGCGAGTGAGACTGTATGTTCGGGGGTAACTGCTAATGTCCGATCGGTGCTTTTCGTCTAGTTTAAGTTTCAGTTGTTTGATTATGAATGTTACTTTTGCTACTATGTTGTTGTAGAGGTGAATCGAAGTATTCATAGTAAAGGGCACCTCACGGTGCCCTTTACTATTGTAGTATGAAAATGAGGAAAAGGGGAGTTTCGTAATTCAAAGTTAATATATAAAATAATTTATTGCGTAATAATAAAGCTATGATCATTCCACTTAACCCAAAACTTTTTGATACTGATGTAGAGCAAGCGCCGATTCCGAATCAGCAGATTAGTGTCTTGGGCGAAGGGCTTTGTCGCATAAAAGAAAAATGAAAATCAATTTCCTTTTTTCAGAGACATATGATTTTCTCTTTAATCTTGATGATGTGTCGGTGGGGAAAATAGTAAAAGCAGTCGGACTTTTAGAAGCATATGGAAATACAATTCGGTACCCGCATACTAAATATATTTCTGAAGGCATTTTTGAACTAAGGGTAATTGGCTCCAACAACATAAGGATATTTTTCCTTTTTAAAGACAAGGAAGCAATTATTTTGCACGCAATCATAAAGAAAACACAAAAACTAAGCCGAAAAGATATTGACTATGTGATTAGTTTGAAAAATAGATTGTAATAATATAGCATATATGGTATACATAATATTATGAAAATGAAAACATTTGCACAATTTAAGAAAGCTTCCATGAAGCGCCCTGGGGTACGGAAAGCTATGGAGGATACTGATATTGAATTTCAGCTTATTGAGGCTATTATAAAGAAGCGCGCGCAGAAAAAAATTACTCAAAAAGCACTCGCTGAGGAGATTGGTGTTACACAGTCTGCGCTTGCGCGTTTTGAGTCGGGGCGCGGGAACCCCACACTTTCATTTCTTCAAAAGGTTACCACTGGTCTTGGGTTGCGTTTAACGGTAAAATAATGCTATGGAAAAAATAAAAGAATATAAAGGAATAATTATTTTGATACTTGTGGTTTTAGGAGGTGCTTTTTATTGGTATGAGTGGAGGCCAACGCAAATAAGGAAAGATTGTTTTAATACATCTCAAGATTTTTCTGATAAACAGGAATTTTATAAAAATTGTGTTATGGGTAATGGTCTAGAAAAATAATATGATACTCCTCAACCCAAAACTTTTTGATACCGATGTAGAGCAAGCGCCGATTCGTGTGGGTTTTGGCGAGGGGCTGGTGCTTGCAGGGCGGGCGCGGATGATTTTTCTTTGTAAACGTTGTTGCTCGTGATATTATAATAGTTATGAATACATTGGTTCAGCAAAAGCAACTGCAATCTCTCGTCCGCCGAACAATCATTGAATCTGTTCAGGAGATTTTTGCTGACCCTGATCTTGGCTTGCGCCTTTCATCTCAAACAATAAAACAGCTCAAAAAAGCGCAAAAGGTAAATCCTAAAAAACTTACCTCACTGATGGCGTTTGATAAGAAGCGCTAAGTTGTAGTTATTATGGCGCCTGCATGGAAAATTGTTTTAACAAAGGATGCGGAGAAGAATCTTCTGGAATTAGATAGGAAAATTTATGTGCGCGTGCGTAGAAAATTAGAATGGCTTGAAAGTAATTTTGATCAGGTAGTGCCTCTGCCTCTTGAAAGGGAGTGGAGAGGGTTCTTTAAGTTAAGGGTTGGCGACTATCGTATAATATATAAAATATTCTGGGAGGAGCGCTTACTAATGGTCGCGTGCATCGGTCACAGGTCGGAAGTGTACGAAATTTAATGTATACTATAATTAATTAAAGTAAGATATGACCATCCCCCTCAACCCAAAACTTTTTGATACAGATGTAGAGCAAGCGCCGATTCGTGCAGGCTTTGGCGAGGGGCTGGTGCTTGCGGCGCGGGAGGACGAGCGTGTGGTGGCACTTTGTTGTGATTTGACCGAGTCGACTAAAATGGATGCGTTCGCTAAAGAATTTCCCAAGCGCTTTTTCGAGATGGGGATTATGGAGCAGTCGTCTGCATCGGTGGCGTCGGGTATGGCGGCGATGGGAAAGATACCGTTTCTTTCCTCGTACGCAATGTTTAGTCCGGGGCGGAACTGGGAGCAGATCCGCACGACAATCTGTTACAACGATCGCAAGGTGGTGATTGCCGGCTCACACGCGGGAGTGTCAGTCGGGCCTGATGGTGGGACGCACCAAGCAATCGAGGACATTGCGCTTACGCGCGTCATCTCTAACATGGTGGTTATCACCCCGTGCGACAGTATCGAAGCAAAGAAAGCGACGATTGCGGCGGCGAAAACTTCGATACCGACGTACATTCGCCTCGCGCGCGAGAAGACGCCTATTGTTACGACCGAAGACACGCCATTCGAAATCGGCAAAGCGCAAATTTTTTATCATCCAGAAAGTGTCCCCGTGAAAGTAGGTATTATTGCCTGCGGATCGCTCGTCCACAATGCGCTCCTTGCGGCGCGAGAACTCGAAGGCGAGGGGATTGGTGCGGTCGTGATGAATATCGGTACCGTAAAACCGATTGACCGCGAAGCAGTGGTGGCACTTGCGAAAGAATGCGGAATGATTGTCACTGTGGAGGAACATCAGGTTGCGGGTGGCATGGGCTCTGCGGTTGCGGAGGTTCTCTCGGCGGAACATCCGACCAAAATTGCATTCGTTGGTGTGCATGATAAATTCGGCCAATCGGGGACACCGAATGAACTCGTGAAGCATTACGGTATGGACAAAGAGGGAATCAAGTACGCGGTGAGGATGCTCGTGGGGTGATTTGCTTGAGTAAAACTTAATTTTTTTCGGTTAAACTTGACTCCCTGTGGTTGTTGGTTTAATTGATTGCTCATTTTCCCACTATCCACCTATGCGATACGATAGTACAGTATAGGTGGATAGTGGGAAGCAGGAATACATCGACTGATTTTTGACCCCCGAATTTAGACATGCTTTAATAGAGGATAGGTTTGTTCTGGGAGGGTTGTGCGATGAAAGTAGATAGTGTTTTATCAGGTATTTCACCGAAGGGAACTGTTGGAGTGGGTATTGATGTTGTGTTGGCCCCTGGCGCAAGGAAAGAAATCACGAAACTAGGGAAGATCCGTGACATCGTAATCGTCGTTCCCTTTGCAGTGCGGAGTCCTGTGGAAGCACGTTGTAAACACAGGCTCCCGCAAATACCATATCGTATTTATTATGAGAACGAGGAAGAGGTGTCCCTCATGGAGGTATGTATCAGGGAAAAAATTTCTATTTCTGTTGCATGCTGGCTTCATGAAGCGATTTCTTTAAGTCGTGTTGGGGTAACAGTATTACTCTTCAATACGGCGTATAATCAAAGCGAGTTGTCATTGCCTTGGAATGTCACGCGTATGCATGGATGGGATAAAATATTGGAGAATATTTTACTCGAGAAGTATTGAGTGAGTAATGAATACGAAAAGAAAACCGAAAAACCCCCGAAGCGCCGCAGGCGCTTCGGGGGTAATTTTTTAAATATTTTTTACCCGATCTTCATCGCTTTATAATCCGCAGGCGCTTCCGCAAGATACTTTTCGAGGTTGGCGCGGGGGAGCAGACCTTCTTGTGCGCCGATTTTCTGTACGACGGACATGGAGTTTATCGGCGCCCATGTGATTGCTTCGCTCGGCGTCTTGCCGAGCGCGAGCGCGGAAACAAAAGTTGAAGAAAATGAGTCTCCTGCGCCGGTGCGGTCATAGGGAGGCGCAATGTCCGGATACGGGGGCATGAACCATACATCGGCACCATCAAATACATACGCGCCTTTTGGTCCGTCGGTGATAACGGCAATCTTTGGTCCGAGGGTTGCCATCATTCGTGCGAGATTTTTTGGCTCTGGTTCTTCGGTTTTGAGAATAATACGCGCCTCCTCAACATTGCAAAAGAAAGCTTCAGTATGCGTATACAAATCTTTGAGCGCTTCCGTGCCGAGTCTTATTTGGAATGTTCCCGGCTGAAACGCAAGCTTGGTCTCGGGGTGCGCCGCGAGGTAGCGTGCGATTTCGTGGTGGAAGGGAAGTGATTTGTCGTTGAGAGAACTCAAATAGAGCCATCGCGGACCTGCTTCTTTGAGGGGGAGGATATAGGGAAAATCCTCGTGCTTGATGAGAATTGTGCGTTCGCTGTCGTACCAGAGCACGTAGTGGTAGTTGGTTTTGATGCCATTGTGTTGTTTTACATACTGTGTACTCACGCCATCTTTGGTGAGCGACGCAAGACATTTTGCACCATCATCATCGTCGCCGAGATTCGTAATGAGGGCACTCTTGAGTCCGAGGCGTGATGCCGCTACGCTCGCGTTGGCACTGTTGCCTACGGCGTATATAACCTTTACAAAATCGTATGGAACTTTTGCGCCAAACGGCATACAAATCTCACAGGTATCCGCGTCGACGCGGCAGGTGGTGTGCGCCTGATCTTCTTTGAGACGTATAAAAGCGTCTACGACGATGTCGCCAATGGCGACGAAATCTAATTGTTCCACCCCGTTAGAGGCAGGTCGCGGTTGTCCTGTTAAATCAGCTCCTGTTTTAATAAGATTGCTTTGGTCGTTCATTTTGGTAATTGGTTACGTTACAAGCGATCGCGGCCTCTAACGGGGTCCATGAAATTATTTTTTATTAATTAAGTATCTTTAGTATAGCATAATGAGATAATGGTGGTATACTAGAAAATATAATTATATAAATATAAACACCATGCCAACATTACGTGAGGTCATTGCTGACGCAGGAAAGAAACACATTGCGGTCGGGCATTTTAATATTTCAGACATGCAGGGTTTTTGGGGTGTGGTGAAAGGTGCGCGCGCTGTCGGTGTGCCTGTTATCATTGGTGTCTCCGAAGGCGAGCGGGATTTCATCGGCGTGCGTCAAGTGGCGGCACTCGTGAAGACGACGCGCGAAGAATTGAACTACCCCATTTACCTAAACGCCGACCACTCATATTCGTTTGAACGCGTGAAGGAGGCGATTGACGCGGGATTTGATGCGGTAATCTTTGACGGGGCGAAGCTTTCGTTCGAGGAAAATGCGCGTATCGCAAAACAATGTGTCGACTACGCGCGGAGCATCAATCCAGAAATCCTCGTTGAGGCGGAGCTCGGTTATATCGGTACGTCGTCAAAGATCCTCGATGCAATTCCCGAAGGCGTGTCGCTCGAGAACCTCACCACGCCGGAGGAAGCAGAGCGTTTCGTACGCGAGACAGGTATCGATTTTTTCGCGCCCTCAGTCGGCAACATTCACGGTATGTTGCGCAACATCCCCGAGCCGCGGCTCAACATCGAGCGCATCAAAGAAATCCGCAAGGCGGCGGGCGTACCCCTCGTGCTCCACGGCGGGTCGGGGACGAGCGACGAGGATTTCACCGCCGCTATAAAAGCGGGGATTGGCATCGTGCATATCAATACCGAGATCCGTGTTGCGTACCGTGATGCGCTCAAGAGATATCTCACCGAAAACTCTGACGAAATTGCGCCGTACAAGTTTATGAAATCAAGCGTGAATGCCATTGCGGCTACTGTGGAAAAGCGCTTGCGCCTTTTCTCGCATTCCATAGTATAATAAAAACAATAGTATTATTATGCATAAGTTCTCATAACACCGCGCCACACCATGAAAAGACGTTCATTTTTTTTACTAACTTCAACCTTCTTTGTTTCTGTTTTCATTTCGCTTTTTACGTTCGCTCTTTCCGTTTCCGCGCAAACTACACAGGTGAGTGGCGGCGTGTGTGGTGTGGGCGGAGTGCCGACATGGACACATTGGGAAACAACTCTTACGAGTAGCAAGATCTATTCGAATCCTTATGCTGATGTGAAGGTGCAAGTGACTTACACAGGACCAAATGGACAAACTATTAACGGCTACGCTTTCTGGGATGGCGACAATACGTTTCGTCTAAGAGCTATGTTCTCAACAGTCGGTACTTGGTCAT
Source organism: Parcubacteria group bacterium GW2011_GWA1_47_8 (assembly GCA_000996605.1). GTDB lineage: Bacteria > Patescibacteriota > Minisyncoccia > Phycocordibacterales > UBA1550 > UBA1550. Next base: position 2,587 of record LCOP01000027.1, on the reverse strand, counting down.
GGATCACTACATCTTCTGACACTTCTAATGCCGGGCTACATAACCGAAGCGGTGTGGTACAGGCGGTGTCTTATTGTGGTACCAATTCATTATATCAGCACGGTTATTTGAAGATAAGCGCGAACAAGCGCTACTTGACCTACGGCGACGGAACGCCGTTCCTATGGCTAGGGGATACGGCATGGTCGGCGCCGATTGCTGGGACTCAGGCAGAATGGGAATCGTATGTCCAGAAGCGCAAAGATCAGAAGTTTACTGTCATTCAAGTTGGTGCAGGGACTGGTTTCTTAAGCCGTACCAAAGATCGTAACGGCAATGCCCCATTCACTGGCACTGGCTCCGCAATGAAATGGAATCCTGCGTATTGGCAAGAATTCGAGAAGAAAGTGAGATACGCTAACGACCAAGGATTGATTGTCTTCATTACGGCAGTGCGCGAGCTCGGACTTGGTTTCCCTGCGACAGGAGCTGATTCCGCCCAAGTTGATCTTTTTGCACAGAATTTAGCGGCTCGACTCATGGGTAGCTTCGTGGTATATTCAACGTTCAATGATTACTGGTGGACGTTCAATGATGATGTTGCTGGTAACAAACTCCAGACAAGTACCTCTGTGCATTTGGTCTCCGTTCACCCGGAATTTACATGGCAACCAGCGGTGACCTTTCACGGTAAGGAATGGACTGACTTTGCTGGTGTGCAAAGCGGTGCAGGATGGCAACACAACCCACACTTGGAAGAGCCGACCAAACCTTTTTCTGCGGAATTAGCAATCCAGCAGGCAATCGAGTTTTCGCTCGGGCTCTATAATCAAGCGCCAACCAAACCAGTCATCAATATGGAAGGTCCCTACGATGCGAAAGGGTTGCAGGAAGGCAACGATCCTCGTTATTTAAGCAATTATCCAGTACGTGCACCGCGCAGTGTTGCTTATTTGTCAATGCTCTCTGGTGCGAAGGGTTTCACTTATGGTGCTAATGGCATTTGGAATTGGGGCACTGATGTAAGCTGGATTCGCCCAGCATGGACTTTTTATGAAGCACTCAATCAAACCAGTGCTACCCAGATGAAGTATTTGTTCGACTTCTTTTCAGGTATGAACTGGTGGGATCTGGTACCAAGTCACAATTTGGTGAAAAATCAGTCCACGAATCCCTTGACAAAAATGGTTGTCTCGAAAACAGTGGATGGTAATTTAGGTGTAGCTTATCTTCAAAATAATACGAATATTATTCTTGACATGACTGCTTTTGCTGGGACAATGAGTGCTCTATGGTTTAACCCAGTGACAAGCATGTGGCAAGATGATAGTTTGTCTGTTCCTAATGTTGGTACATATAATTTTGTCAAACCATCAGCGTGGGGGGATGCGCTTTTGGTGTTAAAACGGCCTACATCCAGTAACGATGAGAGTAGTAATGGAGGTATTTTAACAACTTCAAACATCATTCCCGACCCCTCGATGGAGCTGGGCACGCAAGTGTGGAGACCCAGCGACTACGGCTCCACCGTCGTCAATACAGTGGCCCGCACCGGGACTCGTTCCATAAAACTGACCCACGACGGCACCGGCAGTTCATCCAATCCCTTGCACAACATCACCCAAGCCGGCATTCCGGGCGTGACGCCAGGCGCCGAATATGTCTACACGGTCTATGTCAGGGGCGACAACATCGTGGGTAACGGCGCCGGCGGCAAGCCCTTGTCCGTCCTGCGCTGGAGGAACGGCGCCGGCACCGCACTGGCCAAAGAGATGTACATGTGGGCCCCTTACGGCACCTACAGCTGGATGCCGATGACCATTTATCTCCAGGCGCCCTCCACCGCACAGAAGATCGACGCCGGCTTCCGGAGCTGGTGGGATGTGACGGGCGGCAACAGCTACTGGGACGATACCTCCCTGGATCTGCGCGCATTTCCCAATCGCGGCAGCTTGCTGGCCTCCTACCAGTCGGAGAGCGGCACCGTTTCAAACGGCCTCATCGAGACGGCGGAACCCGACTACACAGGCTCGGGCTACCTCAAGCCCAACGACGGCGGCTACGTGGAATGGACCACTGTCAGCGGCGGCACCAGCGGTGGGGCGCGCATCATCTCCGCGCGATATAGCTACGAGGGCATGGTCAAGCCCGTGGAGTTATTCGTCAACGGCATCAGCCAGGGCCAGCAAACGCCCGTGGCCACGGGCAGGACCTCGAGCTGGGCCAGCCTGGATTGGGCAGTAAACCTCAATCCCGGCAACAACACCGTCCGCCTCAAGGCGATCGACTTCACGGCCGGGCCGATGCTTGATAAGATCGATGTCTATGCCAGGGGATCGGGCGGCGGTTCCGGTGGCGGTCAGGGCGGTCAGTCCCCCTACGGCGGCGCCCCATGGACCATCCCGGGCAAGATCGAGGCCGAAAACTATGACATGGGCGGCGCCGGCATTGCCTATGCCGATACTACCCTCGGCAATGCCGGGTCCACCTATCGTAGCGACGATGTGGATATCTGGAGCATTGGCGGGACTGGGGAAATACCTTATGTGGGTACGACGGCCGCTGGGGAATGGCTGGAATACACCGTCAATGTGGCAACGGCGGGTGA
>LCOP01000026.1 GCA_000996605.1 Parcubacteria group bacterium GW2011_GWA1_47_8 | reverse complement strand
TCGGCTACATGAGCCCGATGCAGTTTGAGGCCAATTATCAACTAACTTGTGTATCTAAAATTCACGAAGTAGTTGTCTCAAATTAGGGGGTCAGACCAATCCTCAAATGTCCTGAATGGATTCTATTCAGTTAAAGGGGGGCATAATGAGATTATCCTTAAGCAAAATATATACATGGGAGCTGTGGATGCCGCTCTCGACGCATTAGAAAAGCGAGATGGTACCGCCGAGTGATTGTTCTTATGTTGATACTCCGACAATAATTTTTTGGAGATATGGATTAGAAATGATAATATAATTTTATATGCTCGATATTCAGTTTTGGCAAAAATACTTTCAGGTGTACGATGTTTTGAACGAGCTAAAGCCCTACGATGATTTGCTGGAGACGATAACCCAGAAACTTTATACCCAACAAGGAGACCTAATCCTTGATGCGGGAGCGGGAACGGGGAATTTAGCGATGAAACTTGTTAAAAATGGAGCGCGGGTCACTGCTTTCGATAGTTCGGAAGTGGGACTAAAAATTTACAAAACCAAAAATCCCAATGCTATTAACGTCACAGGGGATCTTCTTAAGCCCCTTCCTTTTGCAGAAAATTCTTTTGATAAAATATGTTCAAACAATACACTCTATACTTTACCCAGAGAACAACGGATGAGTGTTATGAGGGAATTTTATAGAATCTTGAAGCCAGGGGGGCTCATCGTCATTTCTAATCTCACGGAGAGCTTTTCTCCTTCTAAAATTTATTCCAATCACTTTGTATGGGAATTCAATAATCATAGAGTGGGGGCAATTTTTAGATTTTTTAAATTTTTGATTCCTACTATAAAAATTTTTTATTACAACTCTCTGATAAAGAGAGAAAATAAAACGGGAGCGTACGACTTTTTTAAGAAAGGGGAACAGGGGGAACTCCTTGCCTCTGCTGGCTTTAAAGAGATTTCGCTTGATGAGAAGGTTTATGCAGGACAAGGTATAATAAATGTCGCAAAAAAATAAAATGAAAGTTTATCAAAAGCTCAAGTTTAACCACGAAGGTATCACAAAAGAGATTCTTTTTGGTTCCCCTGATTCAAAAGAAGAGTTTGAAAAAATGTTTTCATTACGGTTTGATGTTTATACAGAAAATAATTATTTCCACGAGAGTTTTAGTAGATTCAAAAAAAGGAAAGATCAAGATAATTATGACCTAACAGGAAAGTGTTTGTATGCGATTGCTGTTATAGATGATGGTAGGATAATTGGCGCCGTGCGACTCATACGAGATAAAATATTGCCGACGGAGATTTTTTTTAAGTTCGATACTCCAAAAAAGATAGAAAAAATATCGAACACGAGTAGGGGAGAAATAGGCAGATTAGTTGTTCAGCCATATTCCAAATCATCATTTTTCCCCCGTAACCTTATCTTGCTCTTTTTACTAAAAACATTATTTCAGGTTGGGTACGAGGCTGGCGTGGAGGGCGGATATTCATTTGTGAAAAAGAGCCTTCTTAATAAATTGAGAAAATTGCGAGTCCCCGTTCATCTTATTGGTAAGTATTCCCAGGATTATCCCGCAGACGGTGCTTTATTCAATTATTTTAATCAGCAAGATAACCCCGTTTTCCCGACCTATTTTCTTACTGTTGAAATTGAAAAATATCTTGCTAATATTTTAAATTTTAAATCCAGAATAATTCGACGTGAGCAGGATGAAAAGACCTTTGTGTTGAATGATACTCTTTATACAAAATTTTTGCGACGGATGAAGGTTTTGTAATATCATGTTAAAATGAAGCCATGGAATCTCTGATACCCCCGATTCTCCTTACTTCGGCAGCCTTTAGTTTTTTCTTAGGAGCCTTGATGATTTTACGAGGATATCGTGGGGTCTTTAGCTTTTCAATCGCGGGAGTTACTTTTTGGAATATCTCTATATTGCTTTTTTATTTGGACATTGTAAAAGATTTCAATTGGGTCGTACCAGCTCATTTTTTTGCAATTTTATTAGCGGTTTCTTTTTATTTATTTGCATTAAAGTTTCCCAGAGAGATTAAGGTGAAAACCAATGCGTTTTTTGTCCGTGCTTTACCTGTTTCTCTGTTCTTGGTTATGTCAGGGCTTATCGTCTTTACTCATCTGATTGTTGGGCAGGTGAATTATGATTCCCATTCTTATCTTATAGGTAAGTATTACCCATTATATGGTCTGTTGCTTGGATATTACCTCGTGGGCGGAACCGCAATCCTTTTGCGACAACATAAAGACGCGGAGGCGTTTATGGAGAAACAGCAAATCCTTTTTGTCCTAATAGGTGCTTTCATTTCTATTGTCGTCTCCACAATTACAGACCTCATTTTCCCATATCTAAATATTTTCAATTATATTTGGGTCGGTCCGTTTTCGACTGTTACGCTTGTGGCGTCAGTTTCATTTGCCATCCTAAAATACCACCTCTTCAACATCAAACTCATCCTTGTTGAAATGTCGTTGCTCCTCCTCAACCTCTTTTTGTTGGTCAACGTGTTTCTTTCGCAGGGGGGCAGTATTGTCATCCTGAATGCGGTGATTTTTGTGGCGGTGCTTACTTTCAGCGTGCTTCTTTTGCGCGGCATCTACAAAGACATTCGCGACCGCGAGCGAATCGAAGGGCTCGTGAGGGACCTCGCTGTCGCTAACGATCGCTTGCGCTATATGGAACACCAAAAAACGGAGTTCGTGTCTATCGCATCGCACCAGCTTCGCACTCCACTCACCGCGATCAAGGGATATGCGTCTATGGCACTCGAGGGATCGTTTGGTGCACTTTCCGAGAATGCGCGCAAGGCGATGGACACGCTCTATAAAACAAGCGAAAAAATTGCCACTTTGGTGGACGACTTGCTCACGGTGTCGCGACTCGAGCAGGGGCGGGGGGCGCTTCAGTTTCGTACGATTGATCTGGCGAAACTTGCACGGGAAGTTTTGGATGGATTTAAAGAAGAAGTGGTTTCAAGCGGGCATCGTTTCCTTTTTGAACACGAGGGAGGGAGAAAGTTCCTCGTTTCCGTCGACGAGCAGAAGATGAAGCAGATTGTGTGGCATATTTTAGAAAATGCGATTCAGTACTCGCCGTCTTTGAGTATGGTACGCGTCTCTCTTTCTCGTGACGAGGAGGCAAAGATGGTGCGCCTCACGGTCTCGGACACAGGGAAGGGTATGACTGAAGAGCAAATAGCGTCACTCGTGAACTATCTCGATCCCCTGCAGGATAGTCATGCCAAGGCGGATGCGAAAAAGATAGTACTGAAAGAGGTAACAGTGAAGGGAAGCGAGCAAGTTGAAATCGAGCAAACCCCCGGTATCGGTCTCTATATCGCAAACGAAATTCTCCACGCGCACAGGGGGCACATCCGTGTCACGTCCCCCGGCGTCGACAAGGGCACGACGTTTGTGGTGGAGTTGCCGCGGGTGGGAGAGGGAGATAAAATTTGAACCCTTGCCTTTTTCTGTATGCGTGATATAGTTTTGGCAGGTTAAGTTAGTTATTTCACAAATCAGAGATCGGAGGATGTTATGGATAATCTGAAAAAATCTGTGGTATCAGCGGTAATTGTAGAAATTGAGTTAATGATATCAACTGCCGAAAAAGAGAGACAAAAAGCAATAGAGGAGTCACAGTATCATAAAGGTGCTATGGAATCTTGTTATGACACATTCAAAGAAGAAGCACAGTATTTGATGGCTGCGCAGGATTTGAGGATTAGAGATTTATCAGGCACCGTGTCAGCATTAAAGGTGTTGTTGTCAAAACCGATTATTCAAAAAGAAAGAATCGAGCCCTCTGCGCTAGTCGAGATTGAAGATGCTGATAATGGGACCCGTTCAACCTACCTCATTTTGTCTGAAGGGGGAGGAATCTCCTGTAGTATTGATGGCAGAAGTGTGTTTACAATTAGCGTTACATCACCACTCGCAAGAGTCCTAATCGGACTTAGGAGTGGTGGTGATGTTGAATTAAACGTAGGCACCACTAAAAAATACTTCACAGTAGTTTCTGTTTCATAGACGATTTTATCATAGGAGGGCTGAACTTGGGTACTCGTATCTCTATACTCCTCAAGCCCCACTTAACACTATTAGGGGGATGGTTGAAGAAATGGGTGATATAAATACTCGCTTTTTCTACTATCTTTCAGCGGTCGTGGCTGTGCAACCGCAACTGAAGGAGATGCTTGTTTCAGGGAAGAGGGTTGTTATTGACAGGTATGTTTATTCAACCATGGCGATGCACTCAGCACTTGGCGCTTCGGTGAAATCAGTTTCAATGCGAGATCTACCTATTCTTTGGCCAGATATTGGGTTTCTTTTGACTACAGAAATTAATGTCAGATTAGAAAGAATGAATGTTCGGGCAAAACAGCCGACACACGATAAAAGAATAGAGCGCTTTGTAAAAGAAGCTGAAGATGCAGTAGAAACTTATCGGTCTTTCAGCGAGTTAATTCCAGTTGATACGACATTCTTGACCATCGATGGAGTATTCCACGAAGTGAAACACCTACTAAGGAGGCAGTTATGTTAAAAATATTTAATCAGCTTCTTTCTGAAGGGAGGGTAGAAATTTCTCGACTGACCAATACTCGAGTTAAAGTGCGCACCCCGTGTCAGTGGACATGTAATTTTTGCCACATGGAAGGAAATCATAATTCAGTTTCAATTCGTGACAGAAAGATTCTTGAAGACACTATTCTTGCTTTCCGTGATAAGTTCGGATTTAACGATGTACACTTCACGGGGGGTGAACCATCAATTCACCCCAGAATTGTAGAATACGTATCTCTCGCAAAGCAACACGGCTTTACAGTGAAGATGACGACAAATGCTCAAGCAAGTATCGAGAGATTTTTCGATTTAGTAGCTGCGGGGTTAAGCGAAGTAAATGTGAGCATGCATACATTGAAGGGAAAATCTCTTGCTGAAACTATGTATCCCCCAAGAAGTATTTTGTGGGGAGAAATGGCAATAGCAAAGCAGATCGATATTATCAGTGCTTTGAAAGGTTCTTTGTCTGTCAAAATCAATACGGTTGCTGGGAATGATGTTGGTTCAGTGCTACAGATCGCAGAGTTTGCGAGAAAGTTGGGTGTGTCATGGCGAGTTATGGATGAGCTTGACCACCCAGAAATTTCTTTCGCAACGATTATGACTGCTGCTGAAGAATTACAGGCAGTTCCCACGATGGCTCATTTAATTCGCGGGAGTTCAAGTTGTGCTGTGACGATGACTTGTGGTGATGGTTTCAGCTTTAAAGTGAAGATGATTCGCCCATTCAAATTAAAAGGAATGTGCGACGGATGCCTGATTGAGGCAATGGGCAAATGTAAGGAATATGCCTATGGACCCCGCCTTGAAGGAGGATTATCAGAGGTAAGAGTTCGTTCGTGCTTGTATAGAAACGAAGAGGGTTATGTTCAGTCAATTGGAACCTACTTCGACCACCAGTTTTCCAAGGCGCTCTTTTCAGAAATGTAGTTTTTTGTTTGGTTAGGCAAGAAGGAGGTGGTAACCCCATCCCCTTCTTTTTTTATAAAAAATGTTATATTACAATTATGGAAATAGAAATTCGAGCAAAATTATCATCACCTACGCGAATAGTTAAACGATTAAAGAATGATACTAGGATAGTACTTGAGGGTACAAAGAAAGAAAAAGACCTGTACTTTAAGCATCAATCCGACAAAGAGCGGAAGTTGGTTCTTCGTATACGCAGAACAGCAACTGGAGATGTTTTGACATTTAAGGCGAAGAGTAAAGGCGCAGACACTGCTTGGCCAGATGTAGATATGCCACTAGGTCACGCAAAGACACTCGAATCAATTCTTCGCAACTCCGATTATGAAGAGGTTGTGACCATAACAAAGGACCGTACAACTTTTCGTTGTGGGTCACTTGAGATAAACGTGGACCATATCAAGGAGCTCGGGTGGTTTATAGAGGTTGAAGCACGAGGAAAGCAGAGTGGAAGAAAAAAGTTGGAAAAACAAATTAGTGATTTTCTTGTTGAAATAGGAATTAGTAAGGACGACATTATCCGACAAGGATATGTCCCGCTCGCACTTGCTATAAAAAAGTAGTTATCTCAAATAGGAGGTTCGATTTAGGTACCTCCTCTCGTACGGCAGTGTCTGTCAGTACGGTACGCGTCTCTCTTTCTCGCGATGAGGAGACAAAGATGGTTCGCCTCACGGTATCGGACACAGGGAAGGGCATGACTGAAGGGCAGATCGCGTCACTCGTGAACTATCTCGACCCCCTGCACGATGACCCTACCAAGGCGGATGCGAAAAATATAATATTGAAAGAGGTAACAGTGAAGGGAAAGGGAAGCGAGCAAGTTGAAATCGAGCAAACCCCCGGTATCGGTCTCTATATCGCAAACGAAATCCTCCACGCGCACAGGGGACACATCCGCGTCACCTCGCCCGGTGTCGACAAGGGGACGACGTTTGTGGTGGAGTTGCCGGTGGTGGGGGGTTTTTAGCCACTATGAACTTGACGTCTGATTGTGAATTTTTATAAAGTGTGCTAGGGTTTATTTAGAAAAGAACTTACACTCAATCTTGTAAGGAAGGAGAATCTTAATGAAAAATATCTTGTTGATCGCAGGATTGCAAGAGCAGTATTATTTTCAACCATTTGTAGATGCATGCAAAAACAGGGATGTATCTATTTATTTATGCGATCCTTCGCGGTATCCTGCTGAAGCTGTATTATGCGTTACCCAAGATAGAACTGGGCGAATTGATGGCTACCTTGAAACTATGCGATTGGACGGTAATTCTTTTGAGAATGCACGTGTTACACTCGCGGACATTCACACGGCATGGTATTTGAGGGAAAATTACGCGCAAGAAGGTTATAAATCGCTAAATATAGAAACTCGATTTGCAAACAACGAAACTCGCCAAGCTTTACGCGCACTACTGTCTGTTCTTCCGTGCAAGTGGGTAAATAGAAGTGAGTCGATAGATTATCTAAATAGTAACAAACTCCACCAGCAATTAATCGCTACTCGTTGTGGGCTGTCAGTGCCTCGGACCATCGTCAGCAACAGCCCGATAAGTATAGAACAATTTTCTGATGTTGAGAGTGGGTTGTTGCTTAAGTCTATTGGGTACATAAAACTTGATGATGTCGGTAACTATGCGCTTTACTCGGAACGATTTTCGCACAAAGAGCTTATTAGTAATGACGTCGCGATTCGCACTTGCCCTATATATGGACAAGAGTATGTAGAAAAACTTTATGAACATAGGGTCATGGTTATTGGTCAACGTGTTCTATCGTGCAGGATTGATTCACAGGCGAGCATAATGACAAAAATAGATTGGCGACATTATGACTTTGATAATGTGGGGCATAAACAAGTAGATTTACCCAAGGATGTCCAAGGCAAGTTACTGCATTTCATGGCGGTAGCTGATTTGCGGTACGGCGCACTAGACTTAATTGAGACACCCAAGGGAGATTTTGTGTTTTTGGAGGTGAATCCTTCGGGGCAATGGGGGTGGATAGCAGATTTGGCTGGACTCCCAATACCAGAGGCTGTTGCTGACATGCTTGAGTCATTGTAGCAGTCTGTCAAATATTAAAAACTGCAGTGATGACTCACTGCGGTTTTTTTTAGTTACGATTAACCTTCATCGATCCTTATCGTAGCGCGTTGCGTCCTCCTCCCCGTCGACCATCTCTGGCTTAAATCCCTGTGTCGTAACGATTGTCATATGACCACTAGCTATCGGAGATTGAATTTGTGGTTTTTGCTGAATACGCCTAAGCAAGAGGGGGGTTTCCGGCTTCTCTTCTAACGCGGTGAACGTGCTCATTTTGGCACTCCTTTTGTGGGGACGTCTGGAAAATAAAATACCACTGCTTCCAATAAACATAATAAACTACTCAATCTATCCAGTCAAGCAATCTGCGGTTTGAAGAAATCCCCTTGTTTATAAAGTTTTATCGAATAGCGGGCAGTAGTTTTTTCAGGTTCGCCATGTATTGTTTTCGCCCATTGCTCAGCACTTTTAATATCATCTCTAACCAAAAAATAAAGAAGACGAGTAATTTTGTTAGGGTGATCGATGGGTTGGAGCGCCAGTGCAATCTTTGAATATTTTTGAGCTGTTTTTTTGTCGCCATATTTCCAGAGAGCGCAACTGATTGCATGATGATACCACATCCAGAGAATTGATTGTATCCACTTCTTCTCCTTTGTGTCTCGGATGTTGCATACCCCAACCTTTTCAACCATCTCTTTGATCTGGTTAGTGAGAAGGTTATTATCTTTGTAATCCCACTGCGCGGATCTCATTAATTCTTGGTCGGCGTTCATATATACTGTTTTGAGCTCCCCCGGGTCTTTTGCCCCAAAATAGAGGTAAACATCTTTAAGCACGCTTTGAGTCTTGTCGAATTTTTTTTGTGATTTCATGGTGTCATAGTATCTGGTTTTAAAAACCAGCCGCCTTTTTTATTTCCTCCGGCGATTTTTTCATAAGTGATTGCCAACTCACAAGATCAGTATTCTTTATGAATTTTTTTATAAGATAATACCCAATCGCGTATCCTGACCATGTTGGGTATTTTGAAGATCCAAAGAAGACCTTTTGATAAAGTGACGTGTCTTTGGAAGAGAAAGACTCGCGAAGCATACCTAAAAATAGTTTAGCACGCGATATGGTTATCGAATCAAAATCCCTGCGGCAGAGACCGCAGGGTATGACCCGGGCCCATGACGCATTTCATTAGTGGTAGTCTACCACAATGTAGGAGGCGGTGCATCGTG
>LCOP01000025.1 GCA_000996605.1 Parcubacteria group bacterium GW2011_GWA1_47_8 | reverse complement strand
GAGCTTTCTGTTCGCTCGAGAACTTTCTTCTTGTTTTCATATACGTTCAGTATATCGTAAATTCCTTAGGCAGTTGTCTCATTTGTGGGGGTTGGACCAGTCTTCCCGTCAAACGACTTCCTGCACTTTACTTTACCATTGAGAATTTCTGAAAAATCAGGGTTATTTATAGTAGACTTGATATCCTCAATACTTACTTCTCGTTCACCCGTTCTGTACTGTGCGTGATTAGTAAATTTTAATTTCATTACTTATTCTGCCACTTCTCAAGTACCACAAGAAGTGGAGACGCGATAAATACTGATGAGTAGGTACCGATTGCGATACCGATCCAGAGGATTAGAGAAAAGTCTTTTGTCGATGTGGGGCCAAAGAAGAAGAGTGTTGCAAGGACGAGCATCACGGTGAGAGAGGTGTTGATTGAGCGGGTGAATGTCTGGCGAAGTGACGTGCCGACGGTTGTTGCAAAATCGTTTGAAACGCGGAGCTTCAAGTTCTCGCGGATACGGTCAAACACCACAATCGTGTCGTGCACCGAAATACCCACGATGGAAAGAAGTGCCACCACAAAAAGCGTGTCTACTTCTTTGCCGAGCCATACGAATACACCTGCAGGAACGATGATGTCGTGAAAGAGGGTGAACGCCGTGATAGCACCGTACTTCCACGATGAGATCGGTTCTGACACATGGCGAAATACGTAGGCGATAAAAAGCACAATACCCAGAATCACCATGATGATAGCAATCCATGCTTTGGAACGAAGCTCTTTGCCGATGACGGGTCCGATTGAGTTAAAGCGCACTTCTTCCATTTTGAGACCGGGGAAAGAAAGAGCGCTCGTAAGACTCTGCCGCTCCGGCTCCGAGAGAGCTTTTGTTTTGATAATCACGTTGCTTCCTGCCTGCGCCGTACCACCAGCCGCGGCAGGCATGTCCCCCGCCATTTGTACGCGCGCATCTGCAAAGCCCGCCTTACTGAGCGCACTCTTTACCGTTTCTATATCGGGGCGCTTGTCATACGCCACTTCAAGGATAGAACCGCCCTTGAAATCGATTCCGGCGTTGAAGCCTCTGGTTGCCATCGCAAAGAAAGACAAGCCGATTAGGATTGCAGAGAAGGTAAAGAAAATTTTGCGATATTTGACGATGAACATGATATTTAGGTGTTATGTTTTAGGTTTCAGTTTTCAGATGTTAGTGAATTCTAAAAAACCCGCTGCCAAAAAGTGTGCGGACAACCTTGCCGTGGCCTTTGAACGGTAGCGCAAAAAGGAATGCGCGCGAGATTGTAATCGCGGAGAACATGGAGACAATGACTCCGAGCCCGAACGTGAGCGCGAAGCCTTTGATCAAGCTCGTGCCAAACCAAAAGAGAATAATCGCGGTGATGATGCTCGAAATGTTCGAATCACGCACCGATGTCCACGCGCGCGCGAAGCCTTCGCGAATAGCCTCGTGTACTGCGTGCCCCTTGCGAAGCTCTTCTTTCGTACGTTCAAAAATGAGAATGTTCGCATCAACCGCCATGCCAATCGACAAAATGAACCCTGCGATGCCCGCCGCGGTCAAGGTAATGCCGAGCAACTTAAAGAGTGCGAGCATAAGCACCACGTAGATTGCCAAGGCAAAGACCGACACGATACCTGGGAGGCGATACCAGAGGACGAGGAACCCTGCGACGATGACGAGTCCCCATATGCCCGCCCACACGCCGGCCATAAGCGACTTTGCACCGAGGGGCGCGCTGATCGTCTGCGTCGACAAAAGCTCGAGCTTATCCACCGGAAGCGCGCCCGAGTTTAGGCGACCGACGAGTGTCTTTGCCTCTACCGCAGTGAATTTGCCGGTGATCTGCGCTTTACCACCCGTAATCTCCTCGCGAACGACGGGCGCGGAAATCGGTTCAAAATTCCCGAGCTCGCGGTCAAGGTAAATAGCAACGGTCTTGCCGATGTTTTCTTTGGTGATCTTTGCGAACAAATCCGCACCCTGCTTGTTGAACACGAGCGAAACAATCGGCTCGCGTGTCGTAGCGTCAAACTCGAGGACTGCGCGTTCGAGGAAACGGCCATTGAGCTCGGTCGGTTCGTAGGGGCCGGTGAGTAACTCCACAGGAATAACGAGCTCCTTTCCTGCTTCTTGGTCTGCTTTGAATTTCTCGACTGCTTTATTGTACGCCTCCATTTCTTTCACTCCGCGTTCCTTCATGAATTCGAGTTTGGGCGTCTGTCCAATCATCTCGACTGCCTTCTTCACGTCGGTTATCCCCGGAAGCTCTACGATGAGACGCTCCTCCACGGGACCCGTAATCCCCCCTTTTTCTTCGATCTGGACAACAGGCTCCGAAACACCAAACGTGTTGATGCGGCGCTCGATAACATCACGAAGCGAATCCATCGCGTTTTTTACTTCGGCGGGCTTCACCGATGAAACATCGGCGCGGTAGACGAGCTCCACGCCGCCGGAAAGGTCGAGTCCGAGTTTGAAGGGGAATTTCTGCGCCACGTCTTGTCCGTACACTTTTTTACCCACATAGAGACTCGGCTCGGAAGCGTACAAAAAGTAGCCAATACCGACACCAACAATGAGGAGCAAGAGCGCGCCAATTCGTGTTTTCCACATAATGCGTTTATTGTACGGATTTTGCGCAGTTTTGCAATAGGTCGTTTTGTACGGTAATTTTGTACATTATCATCCTCACCCACTATCCCCATCTTCAAGTCATGACTTGAAGATGGGGATAGTGGCACATAAAGTAACGTCCGCATGGGCATCACTTGGCGGTTGAACCGCCAAGTGGAAGAACACAAAAAGAAAAAAGGGGTTGCCTGTGGCAACCCCTTCAACCCCTCCCCCAATGTACTACTTTCCTCTCTCTCGTTTCTCCATTTTATGGAATAAAAACACGCTGAGATGAATCCCCTAAACCGCTGATCTCTCTCCTTTCTGTCCCGTCATCATTAATGAGCATCGTCACCCTACCAGAAACTATTATTTGTTCCCAATCCCTATCAGAAAACAAAATCCTGCGGTTATCCGCCCAAAAGGGAGCATACCCTACCCCAAGGTCAAGTGTCATTTCCCCATCCAGCGAGGCTTTAATAATATGCGGTTTGCCTTGAATGTTCCTTGTAAACACAAAGAACTGATAATCAGGGCTTACCGACATAAGCCGCATGTAATAATCTCCTCCTCGCATGTAAAGTTTTTGGTTAAGCTCTGCCTCTGCTATGATGGTCGGTTCTCCAACCAAGAGACCGCTTGCCACATCAACAACCTGTTTCCATACACGAACAACCCCCGTTGGGTCCACGATATTACTATCCGGGTTCCTATCACTTGCATAGTAAATCATATACAGATTATTTACTATGCTTACGATAACCGGCGAAAAGTCATTCGCCGGACTATCGGTTATCCGAGTCCATTCCATAGTACCCGTTTTCATCAACACAATGTCGTTTTGTTGTGGTATCCCTATACCAACACATCTCCCTGAAAAGACAACTGCATCTCCTGCACCGCTTATGTCAAAAGAACCATTTGGATAACTCGAGCATCCAGGTGCCCAATTGGCATGCGAATTGATTAGTACAGGGAGATTGTCTGATACAGCCGGCGGATCCACTAATGAATAGCTATAAATCCCATCCAAATTCGACCCAGAAAAAGCAATTCTCTTTCCCTCACGCGCAACCGAAAAATTATCCGGCGACACATTGAGTTGCCCCCAGAGGATCTCCTTCTGCCCTGTTTTGATGTCCCACCCGCACATAGCATTCGGACATGCACCCACCACTTCCCCCTGTTCCACATACATGCTATTCCCCCAAAGAGGAAGCCCCGTAAATGACACCGTAGCATCTCCAAGGACAATATCCCCCGTCAAGAACCCGAATTTCACCGACCTGTTTATCTCCATCAGGCCGAGCGCGGGCATTGTCGGATCAAGGGTCATTTGCACCGTGAGTTCCTTTTCTCCATAAGGAGGAATCACAATCACAGCTCCCGTGAACAATGCGCGACCGTTTACAAAACTCGAAGTCCCAATTACGTTTGGTCCATCGAGAACTGTCGCTGTTGTCCACGGCACGAGCGTCCCTTCCCCCGAAAGAGCAGAGATACTTGCTTGCAGATTATTTCCCTTGGTGTTCTTCAGTGTAACAACAAAAGAATTAAGTCCTGTTGTTGCCAAAGGAACCGTCTGCGCTTTCGGGTTGGTGGCGGCCAGTGTGACCGACACCCCTAGCGGAAGTGCCGTTGGTGTCGGCGTTGGCTGTGGTGTTGGCTGTGGTGTTGGCTGTGGTGTTGATGTGGCAGTTGGTGTCGGCGTTGGCTGTGCCGACACCGACGAAGGTACGAGTGGCGTTGGATTGCCTCCGCCGCCGCATGCAGTAAGGAGAAGAACCGAAAACATCACATAATGATGCGTCTTCATAACAGACCTCCGTAGCCAAAAGGCTAATTAATTATGACAAAGAACTCCTTCCATTTCATTAATCTCCCGTAATTTCATTCACCATACTTTCCAACCTTAATACTGTATCAAAAAACTAATTTTGTCAAATTCGCCGTCGACCGTCAACCCCGAAGTATGCGAGTTTACAGCTATATGTATTTTATAAAAGTCGGAGAAGGTCGGACATTTGTTTTGGGCACAAAGGACAGGGCACAAACACAAAGGGCACAAAGGGGTCAGCACAAAGGGGTCAGGTACCTTTGATTTGTCGCCCTCTTTTACGTACCGTCGCCTCTAACCCATATTTATCAATCATTGTATTGCTCCATGTTTCAGATCCGTAGGGCTTACTCCGATCCACTGAATGCCTGATTGCCTCCTCTTCTCTTTCACTCATCGGTTCGTTCACAAAATCAAGATAATTTTTAGGCATTTCAATCGACCAATCAGCAAGTAATTTTTGTTTTGCTGGATTCCTTGAGAGCCTCCTAGCAAGACTCGAAAAATTCCAATTTTCTACTTTTTTCACCAATTTTGCTCGTAAAGGATTTCTTTCTACATAACGGATAACCGCAAGAAGATGCGTGTCGCCTTGGATAAGAAAGGATTTGTACCTCCCTTGGTATAAATGCCCTGTGCCTATTGTTTTATTTTGTGTATGCCAACGTTGTGTATGTGTGAGCGTAATCCATTGCATAAACCTCTGCAGTTCATTGTCTTGATGTGGTTGTAAAACCAAATGAAAGTGATTTGGCATCAAACAATATGCGAGAATTCCTACTTCAAACCTAACCTGTGCTTCTTCAAGAATTAATTCAAAAAGTTTGTAGTCCTTTTCATCAAAAAAGATTGGCAGGCGAGCGTTTGCGCGATTGATAACATGATAGATTTCTCCCCCAACGTCAACGCGTGGTAATCGTGGCATGACTACATTATATATAGGATTAATACTAAATCAAAGGTACCTGACCCCTTTATCCCTACAAAGGTACCTGACCCCTTTATCCCCCTTTATCTGACCCCTTTATCCACTTTATCTCCCCTTTATCCCCCTTTATCTCTACTTGACTAGAATCCACATTCCGTCTCTGTCACAAGAGAAGACCACTTATTATTTGAAATTTGCCAAGAAGGACCACTATTAAAAATAAAAGGATAAGCACAATATTGAGGAGAGCCCACTTTACTCTCCCATTGCCGTACTGCCTTGTTATAACCCTGCTCTCTACATAATTGATCTACATAGGCTAAAGTGCCGGGATTACAAAGCCAAAGCTCCGCGTCCAAAGACCCACCCGCCCCGTTTCCGGCACCTGCACCTGATACCATCACCCTAGCCGGAATAATTTTGGCATATTTTTGAGGGTCATCAATAGCGGCCGTCGACTGTTGCGTACCATCTCCAAAAAAAATACTACTACTATTACTTTTTAGTCTTAAATTTTCTGCATCGATATTCCACGCATTGATGGTAATGCTCTCTGCCGAATTTCCCCTAAAAAGAACAGTGGCGAGCGTATCAGTCTCGGAAGTCGGCGTTGTTCCTGCGGCAGCGTCTCTCCATTCCACATTACCAGCTGCATCAATAGAAGTGAGCACTTTCCCTGCCCCCGCACCTGTTACAACCTGAAGTTTGTTGACGGCAACAGAATTAGCTACAATTGCCCATGCATTCGTGATGTCTTTAATGTTCATATCAAGACCACCACTTGCAGTGAGGAGACCTCCAACAAATAGTGTGTTATCCAAAGTAAGATTTCCTGCTTTTTTCTGCGGCGAGTTCCCCGTATTGATCGGCGCGCCGACATTGCCTCCCGGAGGTGCCGCATTCGGAGCCGTCCATGCGTAGGCGTAGCTTAGACCGAGGGACAGGATGGTGGCGAGGACGATGACTTTGACAGTTTGGACGAGTGTATTTTTTTGATTTTTCATAAAATTGAAATATTAATAATTACTCCTAGTATACTACGGTGCCGAAAAAACTTCATGGGGTTGGTGTGGATAAGTTTTAAGAGTGAAAATGTCCTCAAAAAACCTCACTGCCTCGCTTCTGCTCCTCCCTGAAGGACACGGAGAATGTTCGCCTTTTCCTCTTCTGTGTAAGTACTTGTGGATGTCCTTGCCGAAAGCGCTTTCAGGATTGCTTTTTTCTCCGCCGGCGATAAGTTGCTCGGCGGTACCCCCTTTTTAAGCTCGGCAAGAATTTTCATTTTCTCTTCTTCTGTATAAGTTCTCTTTGCAGGCTGTTCCGATACTTGCTGTTCGACAACACTTTCGTCTCCTTGTTGCCTGTTTTGCCTTTGGACGAAGGCAATTGTCCCAACGAAAACCAGGACAAATGCCACGACCAAGAGAATGATGATGTTTTTCTTTTGAGAATCTATTTTCTGTAAATTATCTGGTGGCATGATTTCTTATTTAGTTTAGTAGCTTCCCCTAAGGCAATCATGGATGCCACTATTATTGCTTCCAGTATATCATTGTCGGGAGAATTACCAAAAGGCCGTCGAGTAAGGGGTGTGGATAACTCCCACACCTATGTTTCTATGGTCGTAAATCATATACCCCCGACACCCACTTTTTCATTGTTGCAAAAGTGTTCTAGTTATTAAAACTTAGTACCCTCGGGGCATCGTAGGTAAGATGATTGATCATCGTGCAAAATGTGCAACAAAAACACTATAGAAAAGTAGGTGTGGGGGTATACTATGCTTATGTATTATTTATATATTCTCAAAAGCCAGAAAGACCAGCACCTATACATTGGATCTACTAATGATTTACGACGCAGACTTTTAGAACACAACTCCGGGAAAGTACGATCCACAATGAGTAGGCGGCCATTCGAGCTTCGGTACTATGAAGCATACACAAGTGAGAATGATGCTCGAAAGAGAGGAGCGTCGCTCAAAAAAGACGGCCGCGCTCTGGCACAGCTCAAGCGTCGCAGTAACGAAAGTCTGCAATAGAAATATAGGTGTGGGAGATAACTTTATCGGGGGGCATTTAACAACTGACAACTGACCGCACCTGAACACAACTCTACACAAAAACCACTTGGCGGCTGAACCACCAAGTAACTACTTCTTAAACACTTAACACAGAAACGAGGTCTTTTACTTTTTTTACTAACTTTTTGTCATTGGTCACGAGCGTCATCCTGCCAACGATAGCCGTTGCCACAACCATAGCATCGCCAAGGGTTAGGAGTTTTTTCCTTCTTAATGCGGCTGCCGTATCTAAAATTTCATTCGAAACATAGCGATCCATCCCAAAAGTATCGAGGAAGTCTTCTATTTGTTCTATTTGACCATCTTTAAGCTCCGCCAAACTTAAAACTTCCACCCTGCTTATGAATGGTATCTTCAAGATCAATCTGTCTTTTCTCTTCGCCGTAATCCAAGAATATGTTTCTTTTCGTCCATTCAAGAAATCTATCAATATGTTTGAGTCTAATAGGTAGAACATTTTTTAAAAAAAAATTAAGCCTTGTGCCCCGCGACTTTTCTTTCCCACTCTTTCCTCTGTTGTCGCTGATAAGAAACGGATGTTTTTTTGATCTTCCCTTTAAGCACGCCGAATACTTTCCTCAATGCGTTTGCACCAGAATCCTTGATCCCAAGCTGTTTTTTGAGATTTTCCGCGTAGTCAATATTTGTAGTATTTTTTCTCATCGTAGTCATGCTCTCATAATACTAAAAACATAGCTAAACGGCAACGCCCGTGACGGAAAGAAACCAAAGCCCCTTTTTACCCTTGAAATGTCGAGGGTTTTGGACGATACAGGGTGTGGTACACATAGTACACGCCCGCACCGATACCCCCGCCCAAAACGAAGCCGACGAGAATGTCGAACGGCCAATGCACCCCTACCGCAATACGCGCAATGCCGACGATGAGCGCGCCCACACCATACGCATATGCGAGTTTGCGGTGGTAGAAAAAGAGTGATGCCGCAAGGGACATGTAGAATGTCGCGTGTCCCGAAGGAAACGAATCTCCGCCCTCGTACGCATATAGTTTGTGCGCGTCCGGAAGTACCTCGAACGGCCGCGGGTGCGGGAAGAGTAGCTTGATCACTTTTGAAAATGCGTATGCGAGAACCGCCGCCGAAAGCACCACAAAGAGATCCCGCACGCCTTGTTTTTTGTCCTTATGGAATGCGAGGAAGACCAGAAGTCCCGCAAGAAGCAGGTAGCCGAACCAATTGCTCAAGAAAATAAGCAGGGTATCGAGTGCGGGATTTTGCCCCGCGATGCTATTGATTGTGTAAAAGATTGTTTCGTTCATCCCGTTAGAGACCGCGGTCACCACAATAACTTCTGACTGCGTATAATAAAGAGTCTAATAAAGGTTCCCCGCGGCAAGCCGACGGGGTATTGTCGGAGCTCGCTTTGCTCGCACTTTCTCACCGCAAGCGGTGAGGTATTAGACCTATATTAACTCCTCGGCTCGAAAATAC
>LCOP01000024.1:9018-31589 GCA_000996605.1 Parcubacteria group bacterium GW2011_GWA1_47_8 | reverse complement strand
ATGCAGAGGAAATATGGAAGCCAAATGTATTAAAAACCTATTAAAAGTGACTGAGGATCTAGGAGGATTACGGTAACAGTTTATTTTGGCCTATAGCGTATTCCAATGAAGACGAAAAAACACTATACTGTAAAATAACTATCAAATTTTTATGACATTACATGAACAAATCAAGGGCGAAATAAAGGCGGCGATGCTCGCCAAAGACACAGTACGGCTTTCAGTGGTGCGTAACATGCTTTCTGCTTTTACCAATGAGCTGGTGGCGACGGGCAAGACACCGCAGGATCAGATCCCCGATGCGGACGCACTCAAGGTGGTCAAACGATTGGCAAACCAGCGCAAGGACTCGATCGAACAGTTTGAAAAAGGCGGACGCCCCGAGCTTGCCGCAAGCGAACGCGCAGAGCTCACGATCCTCGAGACCTACCTCCCTGCCCTCATGTCACGCGAGGAGATAAAAAAGATCGCTTTGGCGAAAAAGGAAGCACTGGGAGTCACCGACAAGGCAAAGGCGGGTCAGCTCACCGGTGCGATAATGAAAGACCTTGCGGGCAAGGCGGACGGCGGCGATGTAAAAGCAGTGGTGGATGAGTTGTTTGCGGAAAAATAGTGAAATGTTAAAAAAAATAAATAAGTTAATATTAAAATAACATTATGAAAAATTCAATTCTTGTTGTGGGTATTATTGTCATTATTTTTGGAGCATTTTTCCTCTTTACCAAAGAGTCGTCGGCTCCGGCGCCCCTCGATGTTGCCCCAATCGTAAACACAGAGGCAACGACAACCATAACCGCTTCTTCTCAAGAAGCGGTAACTGCCACTGTGAAAGAGTTTACGGTAACAGGGCAAAATTTCGTATTCTTGCCTGCAACATTGTCTGTGAAAAAGGGTGACCGTGTAAAAATTATTTTCAAAAACACCGGCGGGTTCCATGGCTTCAAGATAGACGAATTCGGTGTGGCATCAAAACAAATCAATGGCGGACAAGAGGAAACGCTTGAGTTCGTCGCCGACAAAACTGGTTCCTTCGAGTACTACTGCTCCGTCGGCAAACATCGCAGTATGGGAATGAAGGGCGCACTCACGGTTACGGAATAGTTTCTTGAAAGCAAGAAATCCTACTTGATTTTTCGCCGCATATTGCGGTGGTACGCAATCGCAAAGCGATGGGCTTCGCTGTTGGCAAGGAGGATTGCACGTTCGTAATTTTTGCGGGCGGACATATTGCCGATGATCTCGCGCGGGCGGTGGCGCTCGTCTTTGACGACGCCGACTACGGGAATAACAATCCCCCACTCGGCAAGAGCTTTTTCTGCAGCATTCACTTGTCCTTTCCCGCCGTCGATGACGAGGAGGTTCGGCATCGGCCATTCGGTGTGGGTAAAGCGGCGTGAAAGTATTTCCCGCAAAGATGCAATGTCGTCATTGGTGCTCGTGCGGATCTTGAATTTACGATAATCACTTTTCTTCGGCTCGTTGTTTTCGAGTACGACCATGACCCCGACGGTGTTAGTACCGGAAATGTGTGCGGTGTCGTAGGCTTCGATACGGAAAGACGCGGAATTATGCGGAACGGACGCGGAAGAACGCGGAAGAACTTGTTTTAAGAGGGCTATGTCCTGGATGTGACTAAGTGCGAAAAGTGTTTTTTTGATACGGCTTGCTTCTTCGAAGCGGAGTTCTTTTGCGGCGCGCTTCATGTCGCGTTTAAGACTTGCGATGAGGGTGCTTTTTCGACCTTCAAAAAAAAGTTTTATATGTTGGATGGTGCGTGCGTAGTCTCTGGCACTGACCGTACCCGCGCAGACGCCGGGACACAGCCCTATTTGCGCGTTGAAACATGGCTTATTCGAATGGAGCTTGCCCGCCAATCTTTTTTGCTGGGATTTATTTTTTACGCCTAAGGTCTTATCAAAAAGATTAGCGGGTGAACATTTATCTCGAAACGGAAACATCTTGCGGACAATGCGGAGCGCTTCCTTGAGGACACGACGAAGTTGAAGCTCTTGTTGTCTTTTTCTTTTGTATTATAAGGCGGTTCCAGCTTCTTGATGAGGTTTGCCTCGAGGATGAGCGCTTCAAGAACGGAATCGGTTTCAATAAAATCGATTGACTCGGTCGCCTCGATCATTGCCACGATAATCGGCCCGCGTGTGGTCATGAGGTCGCTCCGAAAGTAACTCTGCACGCGAGTCCTGAGCGAGGTTGCCTTTCCCACATAAAGAAGCGCTCTGCGTTTTCCGCGAAAGAGGTACACGCCCGGTGCGTCAGGGATGTTTTTGGTGGTCAGTTCTTTCATAACAAAAAAACTTACTTTTTCTTCAGCACTTTTTTCAAATATTTGCCAGTGTAGGAGTTCGGATTTGCGGCGATTTGTTCGGGTGTGCCGCGCGCGACGATCTGCCCGCCGCCTTCACCGCCTTCATGTCCGATGTCGAGTACATAGTCTGCGTTTTTAATGATATCCATATTGTGTTCGATGAGGAGCACGCTGTTGCCTTTGTCGACAAGCTTTTGGAGAATCTCAATCAGCTTGCGAACGTCTTCGTAGTGAAGTCCCACCGTCGGTTCGTCGAGGAGATAGATCGTGCGCTCGGTATAGGGGCGATAAAGCTCGGAAGAAATTTTTACCCGTTGCGCTTCCCCGCCGGAAAGCGTGGTTGCCGACTGCCCGAGCTTCAAGTACCCGAGTCCCACTTCGTTCAGTGTCTTGAAGCGGTCGTAAATAGCGGGAATGTCCTCGAAAAATGCGAGTGCCTCCTCGACGGTCATTTCAAGAACCTCATAAATATTTTTCTTTTTGTATTTTACCTCAAGAGTGTCTTTTTCAAAGCGTTTGCCGCGGCACACGTCGCAGGTAACATACACAGTGGGAAGAAAATGCATTTCGACCGCAATCAAGCCATTGCCTTGGCAGGTTTCGCATCGCCCACCTTTCACGTTAAATGAGAAGCGTCCCGGTCCCCAACCACGCAAGCGCGCTTCTTCGCTCTCGGCAAAGAGGTCGCGAATAAAAGTAAATGCGCCGGTGTAGGTAGCGGGATTGGAGCGCGGGGTACGACCGATTGGCGACTGGTCGATAAGTACCGTGCGCGCGAGGTATTCAGTGCCGGTAAAACTTTCACAATTAAAAACATCGTTCGTGCGGTATTTGTGTTCGAGGCGAGCTTGGAGGTTTTTGTAAATAATTTCGTAAAGGAGCGTTGACTTGCCTGACCCCGAAACACCGGTGATCGCAACCATTTTCCCCAAAGGTATTTCGGCGTTCAAGTGTTTTATGTTAAACGCGAACCCTTCACGGATATTGAGACTGCCACGATTTTCGCTTCGACGTGCACGGGGAATTTCCACTGACACATTGCCGCGCAGATAATCAAGTGTCAGGGATTTGTATTTTTTCGGATTCGTAACGAGCTCATCAAGGTCCCCCGCCGCGACGACATTGCCACCGTGAACGCCAGCGCCGGGACCGATGTCGATCAGATAATCGCACGCGAAAATGGTGTCTTCGTCGTGTTCGACGATGATGATCGTGTTACCGAGGTCACGGAGATCTTTCAATGTTTTGATCAAGCGGTCATTGTCGCGCTGATGGAGTCCGATGGTGGGTTCGTCGAGTACATAGAGCGCACCCACAAGGCGTGAGCCGAGCTGGGACGCGAGACGGATGCGCTGTGCCTCGCCTCCGGAAAGCGTATTCGCGCGACGATCGAGAGTGAGGTAATCGAGCCCGACGTCTAACATAAAAAGCAGGCGACCTGAAATTTCCTTCACGACCGGAACTGAAATATCTTTGTCGCGCGGAGAGATTTTTAAATCGGCAAAAAATTTGCTTGCGTCCTCAATTGACATACGGGAAATATCGACAATATTTTTATTGCCGATGAGGACTTTAAGCGCTTCTTTGCGGAGTCGCGCACCCTCACAGTCGGGGCATACTTCAGTGCCGAAGAAATGTTTGGTGCCGAGACCGTTGCATGCGGCGCATGCGCCGTACGGAGAATTGAATGAAAAAAGCCGCGGTTCGATTTCGGGGTACGAGAAGCCGTCGTTCGGGCATGCAAACCGATTCGACATGATAAAATCTTTCGTCTCCTTCCCTTCTTTCGTAAAAACGATGCGCACCAAGCTCTGGGATTCGTCGAGCGCTTTTTCGACGGCTTCGCCGAGGCGCTCACGACCTTTGGAGTCCGCGTGATTCCCTGCGGTATTTTTAACTCCTGCGCGAACGAGCTTCCCCTTGAAATCGGCGATGTTGATCTCGTCCACAAGCACATCAATTTCGTGTTTTTTGGTCTTAGACAACACGATTTGCTCGCGAAGATTTTTTACCACGCCATCAATACGCACCATGAGATAGCCTTTACCCAAAAGGTCATAGAGAAGCTGGTAGTATTCCCCTTTGCGTCCGCGCACGAGCGGTGCGAAGATGCGAATGGTCGTTGCACTTTTTCCCGCCGAACCTTTCACCTCATCCATGATGAAGTTGATGATTTCTTCGTTGCCGAGACGTTTGATCTCCTGTCCGCAAATGAGACAGTGTGGCTTACCGATACGCGCGAACAACACGCGGAGGTAATCGTAAATCTCGGTGATTGTCGCGACCGTCGAGCGTGGGTTTGAGGAGTGTGACTTCTGGTCAATGGAAATTGCAGGAGAGAGTCCGGTGATCTCGTCGACATCGGGTTTCTGCATTTGATTCAAAAATTGCCGTGCGTATGCGGAGAGCGACTCAACATAGCGGCGTTGTCCCTCGGCAAAGATCGTGTCAAAGGCGAGCGACGATTTTCCCGACCCCGATAGACCCGTAAATACCGTCATCGTATCGCGAGGTATTTCAACGGTGATATTTTTGAGATTATGCGTCCGCGCGCCTTTTACAACAATCTTACTTAACCCTTTATGCTTTTTTGCTTCTGCCATGTCGTGCAGAATACCACAAATTATCAAGATTGACTAATGGTGCGCGATATGGATAATGAGGAACAGAAGTATCCTTTAATCTCAATTATTATGTTAACAGGAGGTCCTTATGGGGATAAAGAACCCAATAAATACAGTAGGTGCATGGGTGGTACGCAAAGGGCTTGAGAAGGGTATCCTTGAGAAAAACTATGACGAGAAATTCCCTTCTCTTTCGAAAGAATGGTGTGAAGCAATCAAACGGCTCGCGGACCTAAAAATTAACGAACGGTTTTTAACTGGAGGGAGACAAATATATTGGTTCAACAAATACCGCATCCACCCACTAAGGATTTTTGGTGAAACAAAGTAATGAGCTAAAGTAAATTCTGCAAACCAAAAGCCCGGCGCACACTGTCCGGGCTTTTTTATATCAACCTTACATCACTTTTGTTTTTAGTTCCACAATCTCGTCGCGCAAAATCGCCGCTGTTTCAAAATCGAGCTCTTTAACCGCACGCGACATTTCTTTTTCTTTGAGTTTGATAAGCTTCGCGAGGTCTTTGCCGAATACTTGCGCGTCGATGTCGAGGTTCGCTTTCACCGCTTTCATGTGGTCGGTCTCGAGATGCTCGGTGATGTCCTTTATCTTTTTGATGATGGTTTTCGGCGTGATGCCGTGTTCTTTGTTGTAGGCGACTTGGATAGCACGACGGCGGTTGGTCTCGCCTACGGCGCGCTCAATGGAACCGGTAAGCTGGTCGGCATAGAGGATCACGCGGCCCGCGACATTGCGTGCGGCACGGCCAATGATCTGTATGAGCGCAGTTTCCGAACGGAGAAAACCTTCTTTGTCCGCGTCGAGGATGCCGATGAGTGCTACTTCGGGCAGGTCGAGGCCTTCGCGGAGGAGATTTACGCCGACGATGCAGTCGAAGGTTCCCTTGCGAAACTCGGTGAGGATCTGGATACGTTCAATGGTCTTGATATCGCTGTGCAAATACTCGGCACGAACCCCCTCCCCTTTTAAATACTCGGAAAGGTCCTCCGCCATCTTCTTGGTGAGCGTGGTCGCGATGACGCGCATGCCGGTCGTGACCGTACGCTTTGCCTCGGCAATAAAGTCCTGAACCTGACCTTTATACTCTCCCTCCTCACTAATTGGCTTCAGAGAGATTTCCGGATCGACAAGCCCAGTCGGGCGAATAATCTGCTCCACAACTTGCTTTGAGATTTCGCGTTCGTGTTTCGCAGGTGTTGCCGACGTATAGATGACCTGACCGACACGCTTGATAAACTCGTCGAACTGGAGCGGGCGGTTATCCATCGCGGAGGGCAAACGGAAGCCGAACTCAACGAGCGTTTTTTTGCGTGCCTGGTCGCCTGCGTACATGCCGCCGATCTGCGGGATCGTCACATGGGATTCGTCAATGATCGTGAGGAAGTCCGGACCACCTTTTTTTGTATGAGGGAAATATGACAGGAGCGTCTCCGGCGCCGAACCTGCCGCGCGCCCCGACAAATGTCGCGAATAGTTCTCGATGCCACTGCAGTACCCAACTTCACGGATCATGGCGAGGTCGTAGATCGTGCGACGCTTCAATCTTTCGGCTTCGAGGAGCTTCCCCTCTTTTTCAAATTTTTTGAGTTGCGTCGCAAGCTCGGCTTTGATCGCTTTCATCGCGCTGTCCTTTTCTTTTTTGTTGGTGATAAAGTGTTTGGCAGGAAAAACAAAAATCGCAACCTCGTCGCCGATAATTTTTTGCGATACGGGGTCTATCTTTTGGATGGTCATGATGCCGTGCGCATCGAGCGTAATACTCCAGATCATTTTTTCGGAAACAGGCATGATCTCGACGAGCGACCCGATGGAGCGAAATGTCCCCGGCGTAAGGTCGGCGTTTGTGCGTTCAAAATGTATCGCAATCAATTTCTGCATGAGTGTCTTGCGGTCCATTTTTTGTCCAACCGAGAGCTTCAGATTTTCTTTCTCATATTCTGCGGGGCTACCTAAGCCGTAGATGCACGACACCGACGCGACGATGATGACATCGTGGCGTGTGAGGAGCGCTTGGGTCGAGGCGTGGCGCAAGCGGTCAATCTCTTCGTTAATCTGCGCGTCTTTTTCAATATAGGTATCCGTGACGGGCATATATGCCTCGGGTTGATAGTAGTCGTAGTACGAAACGAAATAGTGTACCGCATGGTCGGGGAAAAACTCGCGGTATTCTTGAGCCAGCTGTGCGGCGAGAGTTTTATTGTGCGCAATAACGAGCGTCGGCTTGCCTACTTTCGCAATGACATTCGCCACGGTAAAGGTTTTGCCTGAACCAGTCACACCAAGAAGTGTCTGCCGGTTGTATCCTTTTTTAAGACCATCCAAGAGCTTTTTGATGGCTTCCGGCTGGTCGCCCGCCGGCGACCAATCTGATTTGAGATTAAAGGTCTGCATCATTGACAAAATAGCATAAAAAGGTATTTTTAGTAAGGGATTCACTCTTCACAAGAGGTGAGGCAGGAGGGTTTGTATGCTAGAGCTAGAAAATTATTTTCTTGCCGCGATGGTTATTTGGCTTATCGTAGTATTCACCATGATTTTTTCTATGGTGAAATTTTCATTTTCTAAATTTCGCAAAAAGAAATTGCCTGGGTCCGACCTTTTCTAAAGAAATGTGAACATTGATAAGGGCATCCACCGATGTCCTTATTTTTTATTAGCGACTTTGTTTTCTTACGAACGAAGTGAGTTAGAAAACAAGAAGTACTCTTGTGGTGCCGAGGAGCCCACCACTGCCTATCGCTCAAGATGAGCAGTCGGGCGATGGCAGGCGGGGGAGCTAACATATGGAGTACCATATATTCCGCACTCGTTCGGAAGAATAAAAGATTACTTTTATTCTTCGCTCACTCGCTTGAATATAGGTTAATACCGCGTGGTCGCAGTCCACGCTTTTGTATGAGTGAAGCGAGTTCAAACATTACCCTGCGGTCTAGACCAGTAGTGGCATATATTTTAGGAAAAGGAGAATGACATCTGAACGTATCGCTGATGAAGATATGCCGCTCACCGTTTTTGGCAAAGAGCAAGCCACTCGTTTCGGCCAACAATTTGCCAACGAAATCGGAGGAAGCGAGAATCTTCGTGTATTCCTGTCACCAAGCAAGCGAGTGCTTGAAACAGCGCAGCTTGTAATCTCTGGCGTTCCGAAGCATGTCCAGTGGTCTATCGTTACCGACAATCTTATCTCCAAGCAAAGCTGGGGTACTGTGAATGTCCACAACAGAGCGGAGATTGAGGGGGAGAGGTATCGCGTTGGCGTACTCCGATATCATTTCCCCGGAGGAGAGAGCGGCGCAGAAATGCTTTTCCGTTTCGATCTCTTTGCTAAGAAGTTGGAACAAGAGATATCAGGGGATGCAGCAGGAAATATCCTCGTCATCACTCACGGCTTCGAGTTGCGTGTTCTGCTCAAGTCGCTACTTGGATGGACGGAGAAATACTTCGAATCACTCGCGCACCCGCTTCATTGTGAGATGAAACGAGTTGCGTATGACAATGGTTCGTTTATTCTTCTCGACGAAATGAGGGTTCACGACTTATCGAAGAATCCCAATTTCGTTCGCCGTCAGCAAAACTCATAGCCGATCTGGAAACAGGTCGGCTATTTTTCTATCATTAAATCCGCCACGCATTCCTCCCACGCCCTCCTGCGCGGTGGAAGCACAATCCTGTCGTTTTGAAAAAAAGCCGAGGCAAAGCAAAATCCTTTTCCTCCCGCAAAAATAGTTTTTGCTTTGCCTCGTCCGAATTGCATTTCGCCCCGCCACACTGCCCATAAACTTCTTGGGCAGAACCCCAAAGAAAAATGTCATTTCCTGTTTAGAAGAAAATTGGTCGCGCGCAAATCCGAAAAGCAAGGAACATTTTTTCTTTTTGGGGTTGCCGAGTGAAGCGAGGCGGTGGCGGGGCTTTCGTGGAGCGTACGATTTAGGTCAGAGCCACCACGCGCTCCGCGCGTGCGAGACATCAGCGATTTTGGAAATAGGTGCGAGCTTGGTAAAATAGAGACACCAGAATAGAGGACTTGAACCTCTGACCTCTCGCGTGTGAAGGGAGCGCTCTAACTTCACCCGCCCAAGTTTTGGACAGAATTGTAGTGGACGGTACAGGATTCGAACCTGTGACCTCTCCCGTGTGAAGGGAGCGCTCTACCAACTGAGCTAACTGTCCAAAATTTAGGCGGGCAAGACTGAGCTAATCGTCCCGACTTTATCTCCCTCTATTCCGCAACGCGCGCTTTTCGCATCGCCGCATGAATTTCCAAAAACGAAAACAGCAAGCTCAAGACGAGCGGGCCAAACAAAAATCCAAGAGGTCCAAAAAAACCAATACCCCCAAGAATTGAAAGTAGAATAAGGAATGGGTGGATCTTCATCCCCCGCTCGACGAGCTTTGGCCCCAACACATTGTCCACCAGTCCCACGGCAACGACCCCCCACACGAGGAGTCCGAGTGCGGGAACTGTTGCTCCGCTAAAAAAGAGGAAGAGAACACCGGGAACAACAACCAGCGCCGTTCCCACACCGGGAATCAGCGCGGCAAGCGCGGCAACACTCCCCCACAACACAGGGCTGGGAACCCCAAAAATAGCAAACCCGATTGCCGTCAGTGTGCCCTGCACGAGCCCTACTGCGAGGCTTCCTTTTACCACCGAATTAACCGCCAACACGAGTTTGCTAAAAATAGTTTCGTCGTACACGTCCTGTAGCGGGCTCAGCGCAATAGCGTATTTTTTGAGTCGGTGACCATCCTTAAACAAGTAATAGAGGGCTACAAAAAGCACAAAAACATCTACGAGAATTTTTGCAATGTTCGAAAAAAGAGAACCGATATTTTGAATGAGCCACGTCAACCCCTGCTTCATGTACTGACTAAAATCGAGAGAGCCAACGGATACCGAAGAAAATCCAAGACTTCGTAATACATCTTCAATCCTACGAGAAAGACTCACCGCATCGCCATTATCAACAAGAGAAGAATATAACTGCGTCGATTCCTTGAAAATCTGCGCGCCCAAAAGAGTGACGGGGACCAAGATAACCACTAGAATAAATATGGTAGTGAGGAGCGCCGCCAGCCCTCGTCTCTCTCGTGTAAGCACGAGTGCTTTCTTATGCGCCGGCGCAAACACCGCAACAAAAATCATCGCCAGAATGAGCGTATAGAGAAACGGTTTAAAAATGAAAAACGTGAGGAACGAGATTCCCACAAGGAGAGCAAATAGGAAATAGAGTTCTGTTTTTTGGTAGTTCATTCCGTTAGAAAATTACGCCCTTAATACCCCTCTATCATACAACACTCCCCTTGAGATTACCATTTGCCTTATTCTCCGCGATAGACCGCCAAAAAAAGTACCCGACAAAACCGATGGTAACAATAGGCGGTATCCAAAAAGGTATATGGACACCAAACGCTTCCAGAAGCATCACACCGCCCAAAAATCCGACAGAATACATGGCGCCATTTTTCAAATAACTGTACGAACGGATGCGGTCAATCCCCGCAACGGTAAGTTGTCGTACTACAATAGCGCCGAGGCCGCTTCCAATGAGAATAAACGGCACCACCGTCGTAAACGCAAATGCGCCGACAACACTATCGATACTAAACGCAACGTCGAGCACCTCAAGGAATACGACCTTCGCCCAGTCCGACATTGCACTATGCTCGCCCGATTCTATGAGACGCTCTTCTATCTTCTCTGCATTGTCTTTGAAACCTTGCGTGATGAAAAACACACTAAACCCAACCGCTGCCGCAAGGGCTAGGTGCATCGGATTTTCCAACACTGAAGCATTGATCTCAATCAACACCCCGACAAGCAAAAGCGCCGCAACAGAGTAAAACCATACTGCGCCGTATTTCTGAATGTATTGTTCATGCGGAAGACCGAAATTTTTGTCTTCTATAAAAAGCCAGTGTTCCCACAAGAGAACGAGGAACATTCCTCCCGCCATCATGATTATCGGGGTTACCGCAAGAACAGCCTGTGACGCGGCAATATCAAATTGCCAAATCACCTCAAGAGCGCCCCACAAGCCAATGCTTGGGTCCGCTAAATACACGATGACTGATGGTAAAAAACCACGCACGACAAAGACCGCAAAGAGGATTCCCCACGTAAGGAAAAAACGTCTTGCGCGACGAGTCTTCATTGAAGCAAGCACGTCGGCATTTACGACGGCATTGTCGATGCTCATTACGATTTCAAAAATAATGAGACCGAGGAGAATTAGGAAAATAGAGAACATTGGAGTAATGATACCGTATTATGGGGAAAAATAAAAATAATTCATTTTCCTTCTGGCTATAAAACTTCGTCTCGTACGAACCATAATTCAATATGGTTCGTACTCCGACTTGTTTTTCGCCTAAAAATAATGGTTTCAGAGGCGGGTACTGCGAGATAGTGGATGGGTTCTTAAAGCGATGGATACCTCTTGTGCGGGGACTAGCGAGCGACATTATTTTTTAGGAGCAAGGCGACTTAGAAAATAAGAAGTCCTCTTGTGGTGCGCGATGGCGCGAGCTCGAAGAATTTTTGATTCTGCGGAATCATGTCGCATAAGTCCTTTGGACGCAACCAAGATATCCGTACCCCGCACAAGACGGCTCCCGAGCGACCTCTACGCATCAATATTCGCCATCTTTGCGTTAGACTGGATGAACGACTTGCGCGCAGAGACATCCTCCCCCATGAGCACGTTGAATGCGAGGTCAGCTTGGGCGGCATCATCGATAGTCACCTGCTTGAGCACACGCGCCTTGGGGTCCATAGTCGTCTCCCAGAGCTCTTCGGGGTTCATTTCTCCGAGACCTTTATATCTCTGGAGAGAGACTTTCACTTCGCGCTTCTTTGCCTTCCCTTCTTCTGCGAGCGCTTCTTCCTCTACGGTCCCTTCTTCCGCTTCTCCCTGCGCTTCCTCGGCAATCTCGAGCAAGCTTATGTCCTTGCCGAGGAATGCAATTTTTTCTTCTTCGCTGTACGCATAGGTGATTTCTTTGCCGCGCTTTATCTTGTAGAGCGGCGGTTGTGCGATATAGATGTTTCCCGCCTCAATGACCGGCTTGAAATAGCGGTAGAAAAGAGTGAGGAGGAGTGTGCGAATATGCGCACCATCAACATCGGCATCGGTCGCAATGATAATCTTGTGGTACCGCAATCGCGAAATATCAAAGATGTCGCCGATACCCG
This sequence comes from Parcubacteria group bacterium GW2011_GWA1_47_8, assembly GCA_000996605.1. GTDB lineage: Bacteria > Patescibacteriota > Minisyncoccia > Phycocordibacterales > UBA1550 > UBA1550. The sequence continues at coordinate 19,428 of LCOP01000024.1, read as the reverse complement.
TCCCCATGGCAATCACCAGAGATTTGATCTCGTTCGAAGCAAGCATCTTGTCGAGACGCGCGCGTTCAACATTCAAAATCTTTCCCTTGAGCGGGAGGATAGCTTGCGTCCGGCGATCACGACCCTGCTTCGAAGAACCGCCTGCCGAATCTCCCTCTACAATAAAGAGTTCCGAGTCTTCGGCTTTAGAGCTCTGACAGTCGGCAAGCTTGCCCGGAAGCGTCAGTCCCTCGAGCGCACCCTTGCGGAGGACGCTTTCTTTTGCGGCCTTTGCCGCCTTACGGGCACGGAGTGCCAAAAGCACCTTGTTCACGATTGCCCGTGCATCATCGGGATTTTCCTCAAGAAAAAGCCCGAGTGCCTCGCCAAAGACTTTTTCCACGGCACCGCGCGCCTCGACACTGCCGAGCTTTCCTTTCGTCTGTCCTTCAAATTGAATTTCGGGAAGCTTGACCGAGATTGCCGACGTCAGTCCTTCACGCACATCGTCTGCGGTGAAATTTTCTTCGCTTTCTTTTATGAAATTGCTCTTGCGCGCATAGTCGTTGATCTTGCGCGTAAGCGCCGTACGGAAACCGGTCACGTGCATACCTCCTTCGGCATTGTACGTATTGTTCGCAAACGCGAGCTCGCGCGAGGCAATATCGTCAATGTACTGTATCGCGACTTCCACGGTCACGCCGTCAACTGCTTTTTCCACATAGCAAATTTTCTTGTGTACCGGTTTTTGGTGCTGATTATAAAAACGCACCAGTGAGACGATTCCTCCATCGAAATAAAATGACATCGAGGGCAGTTCGAGGCCGAAATCTTCGAGGTACACTTCATTGTCGAGGGCGAGTTTCCCCGCATAGCCACTCGCGTCGAGAATGGCGATGTGAAGCCCTTTGACGAGATACGCCTGCTGGCGCAAGTGATTCACAATCTGGTTCCAGTTGAATTTTATCTCTTTAAAAATTTCTGCATCCGGTTCGAAGGTGACGATTGTCCCGCGGAATTTGCTCGCGCCCACTTTTTTCACCGGCGCCTTTCGTTTGCCCCGTGTGTACTCTTGCATATGGATACCGCCGTCTTGATGAACCTCGACCTTGGTATATACCGAAAGCGCGTTCACCACCGACGCGCCCACGCCGTGAAGTCCGCCGGAAACTTTGTAGCTTTTACCTTCGAACTTACCGCCGGCATGGAGCGTCGTCATAATCGTCTCGAGCGCGGAGACTTTTGTCTTGGGGTGGATACCAACAGGGATGCCGCGGCCGTTGTCGACGACTCGCACGCGGTTACCGGGAAGAAGCGTAACTTCAATATGGTTCGAGAAACCACCCATCGCCTCATCGCGCGAGTTGTCAAAGATTTCCCAGACCAAGTGGTGTAAGCCCTCGACCCCCGTAGAGCCGATATACATGCCCGGGCGCTTGCGCACCGGCTCAAGCCCCTCCAAGACGACGATATCCTCTGCGCCGTAACTTTCCCCTTTTGCGTCCTTTTTTGCCATAATTTATAATTAAAAAGAAAAAGCGCTGTGCTTTTTATAGGCTCATTGTACCAAAAAATAGAGAGAAATGGAAGGCGCCTAGAGACACTCCTCTACTCCACCCTTCTCATTGGCAAATGGGTAAAATAGTCCAAAAAAACAAGGTTATTTAACTGCAAGCGCCTCCCCCACAAACACATCGTGCCAGAGTGCGAGCATGTAGAGGGCGTAGATTTTACGCGCATTGTCTTTGCGTCCGGCAACATGATCGGCTATCATCTTTTCGATGAGCACGGTATTGAAATTGCTCTTCATGTAGGGATTTTTTAAAATGCGCTCCGAAAGCTCTTGCTCATGTAGAGAAAACCAACTCCCTACCGGCGTCGGGAAGCCGAGTTTTTTCCTCCGCGCAATTTCTGGCGTTAGGATTCTGTCCGCGGCGCGGCGCAAGAGATACTTGGTCGTATAATTTTTCCATTTGAGTTTCGGCGGCAAACGACGCGCAAAGTCTGCGATATCGCGATCGAGGAACGGTACGCGAAGCTCGAGCGAATGCGCCATCGTCATTTTGTCCGCCTTTGCCAAGATATCGCCCGGAAGCCATGTACTGATGTCAATGTATTGCATCTTTTCCGAGTCCTCGCGATTTTTTACTTCGCCATAAAGTGGCGCGAGATTAAGCGGCGTAAAAGATTTACCCTTCCACAGCTCGCTTATTTCCATACGTGAAAAAATGTTTGCATTGCCGATATAGCGGTCTTCGATCTTTGTAAAGAAACGTGCGAGGAAATTCTTGCCCCGGAATGAAAGCTTCGACATCGCAAGCGGTCGCAAGATGTATTCGCGGATAATACGCGGCACAACTTCAAGCCGCCGACGCGCATAGCTTTCAAGATACACATTGTATCCGCCAAAGAGCTCGTCCGCGCCCTCGCCCGAAAGCACAACCTTTACCTTTTTGCGTGCCTCGCGTGCAAGGAAATACAGCGCCACCGCAGACGGATCCGCAACCGGCTCGTCAAAGTGCCACACAACCTTTTGCAATTCACGAAAGTATTCTTCGTGGGACACCGTGGTCGCGGTGTGGTTAGTGCCGATGTGTCGCGCCGACACTTCGGCGGCGCGCGCCTCGGAAACTTCATTGAAACCAATGGTAAACGTAGAAATTTTCCCGCCATTTCCCGTGTTAAAATTTTTCTGCGCAAGTGCGGCGATGATCCCACTGTCGATGCCGCCGGAGAGAAACGCTCCAACCGGCACGTCGGCAACCATGTGGTACTTGACTGAATCTTCAAGCACTGCGACGAGTTCGTCGGTTCGTACCTCCTCACTCTTGCCATCTTCGGAAGCAAACGCAAACTCAAAGTAGCGCCGCTTACGATGCTTCCCCGTCTTGAGGTCGACCTCCATGAAATTCCCCGGTGGTAATTTCCATATTCCTTTGAAAAAGGTCTCATTCAAGGGATTGTATTGAAAAGCAAGATAGTTCCCCACCGCTTCGTCGTTCACGATACGCGGCACACCAGGAAGCGCCAAAATGCTTTTTATCTCCGATCCGAACGCTTTCACCTGCCCGTCTAGGAGCAAATAGTAAAGCGGCTTGATACCGAAATAATCGCGCGCGAGAAAAAGTTTTTGTGTCTTTTTATTCCAAATGGCAAACGCGAACATGCCACGGAGTTTGGAGAGGCATGCGCTCCCCTCCACCTCAAAGAGATGCAGGATCACCTCCGTGTCCGTATGTGTTTTGAATGTATAGCCACGCGTAATCAAATCCTCGCGGAGCGCACGATAATTGTATATCTCACCATTAAAAACGATGACAAGGTTGCCATCCTCTGAAGCAATCGGCTGTTTGCCTCCGGCGATGTCGATAATGGAGAGACGGCGCATGCCGAGCGCGAGCATTTCGTCCGCATAATGCCCCTCGTCGTCGGGTCCGCGATGGAGGATAGAGTCCGTCATCACGCGCACCAAGCGAGCGCTCTCTCCCTTCTCTTTCCCCCACCCAATAACTCCCGCGATGCCACACATACTATTTGCTCAAAAGAGCCAATATCACCCCGACCACGACCGACACCATCGCTAGAACCCAATACCGCATCGTCACTTTGTACGAAGGCCACCCGAGCGCCTCGAAATGGTGGTGGAGTGGTGCTACCAAAAACACGCGCTTACCATTGCGAAAACTTCGCGAAGCCATCTGGATTATTACAGAAAGGGACGTGACAACGAGCGGAAGCGCAATGATAGGTAAAATAAAAACCGTGTCGGTCATAAATGCCAAAACCGAGAGCGTAACGGTGAGCCCCAACATTCCTGTTTCTCCCATATAAAACTTTGCAGGCGGTATGTTGAACCAGAGGAACGCAAGGATTCCCCCCGCAACCGCAGACGAAAATGCCGCGAGGTCAATTTGATTGTTGAAAAATGCGATGATGGCATAGCCAATGAAAACTGGTGCGAGTACCCCCGCCGCGAGTCCGTCGATGCCGTCGATTACACTCGTCGAAAACGTTGCGAGCATGATAATAATAAAAAAGGGAACAAACAAATAACCAAGCTCAAGCTCCCCGTAAAACGGCACGTGCACCGCCGTAACGCCAAGCTTCGCGACAAACCACCATCCAATCAAAAGCCCGATGAAAATAATCGTTCCCGCTTTTATTTTGCGGTACACAATATCGTCCGCGGCGTATCCCCCTTTGCCGAAGATCTGGAGGAGATCGTCAGAAAGTCCAACGAGTGCCGCGGCAACAAGCGCAAAGAGTGGGATAAAAGTCTGCCCGCGGCTCAAGAAATTGAGCTTTTCGGTGAGTGGTGACGGGAAGATCCACGCAAGGAGTACGAACGCAAGCACCACAATCGCAACCGAGAGCCAGATAATCACACCGCCGACACGCGGCGTCGAGAGCTCCCCCGCTTCATTGTGGATTTTTTTGAACGCATCGGTTTTCTCCGCGCTTTTCCGCGAAATACGCTTCCACATGCGATGCTTGTGGAAATACTGCGTGAGGATAGGGGCAATGGACACTCCCACAACAAAGGTAAGCGCGGCGGGGATGAAAATTTTTATTAACGTTATCGAGCCGATTTCTGTCATATATGTTTATGTTACCGTACTTGCCATTCCGTATGAGCATGGAGAGCCGTGGTGATACGTTCCATAATACCATTAACCTCATCATCTGATAGGGTCTTGTCATTTGATTGAAACACAAGACTAAATGCGTAGGAAGTTTTCTTGCCCTCGGGGAATTCTTTGGTAAACACGTCAAAAAGACGTTTCGTGCGAAGGAGATTGCCCGCATCGGCGCTGATTACCGCAAGCACTTCGTCGCTAGTGACACCATCGGGAACCCACAAAGCAATATCCCGGAGTACGAAGGGGTACGCGGACGGCTTTTGATATCGAGCCGTGACGGCATGGAACTCCTCGCGAACATTTATTTCAGGTAGTTTCTCGAGAAGTGCGCCGAGGTCAAACTCAAAAATGTTCCCCGTAAAAACTCCTGCCACCGGAACCCCAAGCGTCTCGCTCAAAACTTTTTGCGCTTCTTCAAGCGCCGTTCGTACGAGTGCATCTTTCTTCTTAGTCGCCTTTATGAATTCGACACCAATGGCGCATGAAAGTTTTTCCTCCATGACTCCGGGAAATACTTTCCCAATCTCAAAAATCTTTATCTCATCGAGTCCAAGGAGTGGCGCATTCCGCATGTTGAGTACGAGCGCCTGCCCGATGCCCGTCCCAAGATCTTTACGCAAGAATCCTTTATCCTCGGCAACAGGGTTCACCACCGCGAACTCCCCCGTGTTTTGAAATGAGTATGTATAGACCTCCGAAAAGCCCTGCGCTACGAGTACATCGCGAATCATGTTTGCAGAGTAATACGCCTTGAGTGGGCGGGCATTGAACGCGAGCGCTGGAAGCGGTGCATCAATAATTTTATCATACCCATACACGCGCCCAATCTCTTCGACCATATCTTCGACGATTACCAAATCAAGACGAATCGCCGGGGGAGTCACCACGAACATCTCACCGTCTTTGTGGTATTCAAAGGAAAGCCGTTTCAAAACACCTTCGACCTCATCATCTGAAAGCTTCGACCCGAGAATACCATTGATGTCTGCGGTGGTGATGATGATCTCTTTTCGCTCTTTGGGCAGAGGATACACATCGACAACCTTCCCCATCTGCGCGTCGGGACACATTTCAAGGAGGAGCTCCGTTGCGAGAGTCATTGCCTCCTCCGCGAGCATGGGAGAAAGGTCGTGCTCAAAACGACGGGATGAATCCGTGCGGATACCCACCCGCGCGGAAGTCTTTCGTGTATTTACGGCACTAAAATTCGCCGCTTCAAGCACGATGGCGGTCGTCGTCTCGTCTACGCCGACGTCCTTGCCGCCTTTTATCCCTGCGATAGCAAGCGGGCGAGCACTGTCGGCAATGACGAGTGTCTCGGGTGACAAAACAATTTCTTTCCCGTCGAGGGTGGTAATCGTTTCGTTTTGTTTGGCATTCCGCACCACAATTTCCACCGCGCCGTCTTTCTCTCGTACAAGCTTCCCCCTATCAAATACATGCATCGGCTGACCGAGCTCGAGCATGACATAATTCGTAATATCCACAATGTTGTTGATTGAACGTCCGCCAACCGATTCGAGGCGTTCGCGAAGCCACGCGGGGGATTCACCGACTTTCACATTTTCAACGACGCGCCCCATGTACCGCGGGCAGAGCTTCATGTCGGCGACCGAAACGCGAAGCGTTGTAATATCACGCGGGGCTGATTTTTTTTTTGCCTCCGCGCTCTTCATGGGCATACCCGACAATACTGATATTTCGCGTGCAATCCCACGGTGCGCAAGCAAATCATGTCCGCGATCCGGCATAATCTTAAGGTCAAAAATAGTATCGCCGCCCCGCTGTTCAACTCCCTCTACTTCACACAAATGCTGCATGAAAAGCGCGGAAACCTCCTCGGGTGAAGGAATATTTGCCTGCCGCGCCCCTGTGCCTGGCGCAGGCAGATCTTTTTCAAAATGTGACTTGAGCCACTGGTAAGAGATGGGGATGTTCATAATATTAAAACTGGTTTACCAAACGGAGATCTCCGGCATAGAGCAGGCGAATATCGTCGATCCCATATCGGATCATCACAAGACGATCAACTCCAACGCCAAACGCAAAGCCGGTATATTTTGTCCCCCCAAGCCCCTCGATGAACCCTGTCTGCTTACAGACACTACAACCATTACCGCCGCACTTCATACACGACATGTCGACCTCAACACCGGGCTCGACGAACGGAAAGTAGCTCGGGCGAAGGCGAATCTTCGTATCATGACCATAAAGACGTGTGAAAAATTCCGTGAGCGTATGTTTCAAATGCGCAAGCGTAATCCCCTCGCCGACGACCAATCCCTCAACTTGATAAAATTGTGTTTCGTGCGTTGCGTCGGTTGCCTCGTAGCGATATACTTTCCCCGGCACGACAATCTTGAATGGTGGTTTGTTTGCTTCCATATACCGTATCTGCACCGCCGACGTGTGAGTACGGAGAAGAAACTTTTGACCACTGACATTTGATATTTGCCCCGAAACTTCAAGCTCTTCTTCAATTGATCTCTCTGTACCTACATTCCTGTCAGTTGTTCGTGAAGCGATGTTAGATGTCAATTGTTCTTTCTGGTTACCCTGCAACCAGAACGTATCCTGCATATCGCGCGCCGGATGGTCCTTGGGGACATTGAGTGCGTCAAAGTTATAGTGCTCGCTTTCAACCTCGGAGCCATCGGCAATCTCGAACCCGAGCGCCACAAACGAGTCCGTGATCTCGCGAATAACTTGCGTGAGGGGGTGCAAATGCCCTGGTTGAGTATTTTGAGAAGAGTTTTCTATCATCTCCCCATAATACACAAAAGGACGCTTAGGCGCAAAAAACAAACAAAGAGCGGTTTGTCGCAGACAAACCGCTCTTTGTTTGTTTTTTGGGAGCCACCTCCCGGATTTGAACCGGGGACCTACGCGTTACAAGTGCGTTGCTCCCCGCCCGACTGAACGATACCAGTTGTTCGGGCGGGTACCAACTGAGCGAGTATTTGAAAAACAACTTTTATTAAAAATACTTTGAGTACCTCGGCTTTAGTCTCCCTGTCGCGCGTTCAACTCTCGCTGAGGCAAACGAAAAACGAGACTGGAATATCTACTGGGATTTTGCACAAGAAAGAAGCATGATTGCTGTACACGCATGACGCATCCTTTTCCATTGATCTACAAAATGCCTGTTACGCGATTGATTCGACAAGCATAGAGTTATGCCTGTCGCTCTTCCTTTGGTCACCGTACGTCACCTCAAAAGCCACAATCAAACTCCATATGGTTATGGATTTACGTGGCTCTATTCCTATGTTTTTTAACATGACGAGCGGTAAAGTGAACGATGTAAATTTTCTGGATGACATATCATTCGAGCGGAATGTATTCTACGTGATGGACCGTGGGTATCTTGATTTCAGAAGACTGTATACCATTCACACAAACAATCTCACGATTAGTACGCAGACAATTCCTTGATTTGCTTGGTTTTTTGCTCTCTTCCGATATTAGACCAGTCCCGCAATAGCAACCCGTGCAAACACCGCCTGTGCCTCAACCTTCATACTCTCACTCTTACTATGGGTGTGCTTCTCCTGGGCATCCTCCTCTGCACGAGTTGCATTATAACGCCATGTTTTCCTGTTGTAACGGTTTAGTTCACGAGAGATGGTGCTCGGATTAACTCCAAGGATTTCTGCAACACTTTTCTGGTTGTGCCCCTCACCATACAGGGCATGAATTCGATCACGGTTTCGCTCACGCAAATGCACAAAGGGGGTTCTTTTTTGATGTTTTTTCATACAATTCTATGTTACAGAATTGCATTTCAAAAGAGAATTAAATGGTGATGGGTGTCGACGGGAGGATTCGAACCTCCGACCTCGGCTTTATGAGTGCCACGCTCTAACCACCTGAGCTACGCCGACATTGGTTCAACAATACACAATTTCACCTCATTTTGCAAAAATGCCGGCCTATGTCGGCATTTTTGTAAATCGTGTTGCGGGGGCCCGAATCGAACGGGCGTCTTCAGGTTATGAGCCTGATGAGATACCGCTTCTCTACCCCGCTATAATTACAACTAACAACAAACAACTAAACACTATCTAAAAAACACCGTTCGGTGTTTTTATGTACTTTGAATTACGAAACTCTATTTTCTGTCATTGCGAGTCGGTACTCCGACGTGGCAATCCATGAATGTATAGAGGTATTGGATTGTTTCGAGTACTCGCAAAGACAACTAAAATGACAGTTTTGTAATTCAAGGTACGTAAACAAACTATACCATGTCGGAAAAATTTTGCAACCTTCAAGCCACTGAACATAATTGACAGTTAATTAGAGACTCTTTAGCTCTTTTTAGCCCGACCTTTTTGTTTAATTTCACATCAATAAATTCCATAAGTTGAGGTCTCACGAAGTTGTAGAAATATTCCCACTCCTCTATTACTACTTGTTGTTCATCAAATGTTTTTTTGTAACCGCCTTTCTGGTAGAACTCTAATTCATCCGTGAGGTGCGATCTCTCGACTCTCGGGTTGTCAGTCGGGGTTCCTGCGTTCGAGTAGAAGTGAAAGACCGTATCTTTTTTGAGCAACAGACGAAACTCGCCCATGTTCTCACTTCCATTGTCGGTGTTTTGACATGCGATGACGAATGGGAACTTTTCTTTTGACTTCTGGTACGCACGAGCAGAGTTTACTGCAGTGCTGTCGGGAACGAGCGTAAGCGCCCGTATTCTGGTGAATGAATCTGTTTCGGTATGCTGATACCAGAAGCTCTCGTTCGGTGTCGCGGGAACATCATTTGAGCTTGGTTTTGCAACATATTTCATGTCTTTCTCAACGAGTGCCCCCGGTGCCAAATCTTTGATTGCTTTCGGCGGACGATACCGCACGAACAACTCCATTTCCGGCTTCTCTCTATCCTTTTTTGCTTTCCACGCTCGCTCATTCTTCTTTGATATCTTCGGATCAATCTTCCGGTGCTTATGCAGATACTTGTTCACCGTATTTGGATTCACCTTGATATGGTGGTCTCGCAGAAGCACTACGGCAATCTTCTTTTTTCCCCACACATTCTTAGACCGTGCCCTCACTTTCAGAATCTTGTCCGCTACTTCCTTTGGTATTCTTTTTCTATTCCGCGTGTTCTTTGGAGCCTTTGACTCTGGCTCAAGCAAACGCGGGTCTTTCTTGTTCTTCTCAAAAACTGCTTTCATCTCGGACAGCCACTGTCGGGAGATTCCAAGTTTTCTCGCACACTGTGTCACATTTCCCACCTGTTCGTAGTAGAGCGCATACAGCCACCGGAGCCTCTTCTTTGCCTCACTCGATAGTTGATAATGGTTCGGATTCAATTCCTTTTCAGCGGTGTTTCTCATACGCTCAAGGCTACGCCTTTTGATGTCTCCCAGCCAGTCATTTTCTGGCAGTATTTTTGCGTTTCTCATTGTTTTCAAGGTGCTCGTCTACTGTCAACTATACACTGACCCAGTGCACCCTATTGACACGAGGGGTGCTTTTGCTATATTGCACCTAGGAAAAATATACAGGGGGAGTCATTATGTGCCAGAGAGCCCCAAAAAAGATACAAAGTATTCGCGAGTTGTTGGTTGCAATGTATGTACCACCCGATTCACAAACCGCAAGTGCCAAGCTCTCTCGAAATCCGATGGGTGATATGTACATCGCTCAACATTCCACATCCATCCAAAATAACGGATGCGCCAAGATCGAACTGAATGCGAACATTCCTGTCGGGCAAAGTGTCGTCATTGCCGCAAAAGAAGCGGGCTACCTGCAAGAAGTCAGTGGCGAGGAGACCCTAG
>LCOP01000024.1:0-8930 GCA_000996605.1 Parcubacteria group bacterium GW2011_GWA1_47_8 | reverse complement strand
CTGCGGGTTTTTTGTTGCCTCAAAATAATCACCATCTTCCTAAAAATCTTTGTGAAGTTTGCTTTCTTGGGAATATGCGCAAAAACATCGAACTCTTTCTCATTATATCGCGGCACTAAATGCCAGTGCACATGCTTCACTTCGTCCATGTAAGCCAGATAGACTTTTTTAATCTTGAGTATTTTGAGTAATGCATTGCGCATTATATCAACCACGTGCATCAAATGTTCATACTGCTTGCGGGTGAGAGCACGCAGGTCAGGCACTTCTTTCTTCCACACAACAATCGTATGCCCCTCTGCAAGTGGGTAAAGCGCAAGACACACATACAAATACTTATCCTCGTATACAATTGACTCTTTTGGTGGTGTAGGGAGATCTACCATAAATATTCATTATTTATACATATCCTTCCGATGCCCCACTTTGAGGATTTTGGCAGTATCGTTTTCGACATCAAAAGCGACCCGGTAATCCCTGATACGAAAACGGTATTCTCCAAGCTCAAAATCCGTAAGACGCTCTGCAAATTCAAGAGGCGAAGGAGCTGACATGTACAGCTCAAGTTTCCGCTTGATCTGTAGCTGAACTTTCCGAGGAAGTTTGGGAAATTCTTTGACAGAGTTGCCCTTGAAATCGTATTCTTTGGTCTAATCAAGCCCGAGCTTCTTATATAGATTTTTGGACGACACTTCTTTTTTGGAAACACGTGCCCGCGCGATATCTTTTTTATATTTCTTGGAGGTCGACATTTGATAATATTCTTCAAGTTGGCTTACGCGCTCACGGATGGTCTCCCACACCGAAACGGGCAAAACCACGATAGGATTTTCCCCAAGTTTGAAAATTTGAGCTTTTTTCATCAACGCATTCATATTTTTATAACACTCTCTTCTTCAATCAATCGCAATGCCGTGTCACTTCGCCAACTGCGCCGCTTCCTCGAACTTGATGGAGAGGAGCTTGGACACGGCATCAGAGCCCATCGTGACGCCGTAGATGATTCCCGCGCGGGACATGGTCTCGCGATTGTGGGTGATTACCACAAGCTGGGAATACTTCGAAAGATTCTCGATCATATCACCGTATTTTCTCGAGTTCGCTTCGTCAAGCGCGGCATCAGTCTCGTCGAGGACAAGGAAAGGCGGCGGGTTCACCTGCGACACCGCAAAAAGAAGCGCGATTGATGTAAGCGCGCGCTCCCCGCCGGAGAGCATCTGGAGTCCGCGGATCTTTTTGTGTGGCAGATTCACCGCGACATCGATCCCCTCTTCAGGCTCTTCTTCATCTTCGGGACCTTCTGCTATATCCGTATCCGCACGCTTTTTCTTTTTCTCGTATGAGATCTGGAGTGATGCCGTGCCACCGCCGAACATGAGCGCAAAGAAATTCCCGAATTGCGCATTGATCTTCGCAATACCCTCTTTAAATTGCACGTCGAGCGCCTCTTCGAGCTCGCGAACAAGGGCGCGGAGAGACTCGGCGCTCTTCTTCAAATCCTCAAGTTCCTTGGCAAGAAATTCGTCTCGCGCGACCGTCTCTTCATATTCGCGCATCACGTCTTCGCCCGAACCACCACCCATTGTATCTTCGAGGCGGATCTTCGTGCGTTCTATTTTCTTGCGACGCTGTTCTTGCTCGATACGATTCTCAGCCAATGCGCCCGCCTCATCCAACACAAAATCCGTATACGTGAGGAGTACGCGCCCAATGAGAATTCCCCCCTCGCGCAGTTCTTCGCGAAACGCGACTTCTTCCCGCTCAAATGCTTCCTGCCGTCCCCGTACCATGTCGAGACGAAGGGCGACTTCCTGCTTGCGCGCCTTGAGTTCAAACGATGTTCGCTCGGCACCGGTCGTTTCTCTGCGCTTCGCTTCCATTTCCTGTTCAAGTACATGCACACGCCCTTCTGCGGTGCCAATACGTGTCTCGAGCGCCATCCCCGCTTCCATGAGCGTATCTTTCTCCGCGCGCAAGCCTTCGAGCTCGCGTGCATTCTCTTCACTCCGCCCCGTGGAAATCACGCCTCCGCGCACATGCTCGAGAAATTTCCCTACGCGCACGCGCACGCGGCTTACAACCCCTTTGATATACAAATAGTCCTCGCTCGACTCGGCATGCCCCAGCTCGTTATATAGATCCTCGGCGAGTAACTCACTCTCGCGTGCGGAGATCATCTTATCCTTGGTTTCTACGGGCGCGCGCAAACGGCGCTCTTCGGATTCGATCATTCCCTCCATGCGGCCGATCTTGCGCGCCAAGTCGTCACGCTCACGTCGCATGTTCCCTATCTCCCCCCGCGCGCGAAGAAGCTCCGCGCCAAAGGCTTCGTCGGGACGCTCGGCGCGCATAGTATCCGCCGCGCGGAGTCCTTCTTCTGCTGTACGCAATTCATGCTCAAGTGTTTCCCGCTCGACTTTTAGGATTTCCCGCGTGTGCTTCAAATATGTTTCTTCGCGGCGCAAATACTCGCGATACAGGACGAGGAGTTCTTCGCGCAGACTCCGCGCTTGCTCTATTTTCTCCACCTGCTTTTTCAAAAACTTGATATGCGGAGCAATCTCGCGACGAAGCGACTCACTCGCGCGCATGTTCTCCTCGGTCTTCACGAGCTTCTTTTCACTCTCGGCAATACGCCAGTGATATATTTTGAGGCCGAGCGCATCCTCGATCATCGCACGGCGTTCCTTGGGCGATGCGTTCAGAATCCTGTCTGCTTCCCCTTGCGAGATGATGTGGTGCCCCGATGCCCCGATATGTACCGACGCCAAGAGCTCAATCACGTCCTTGAGTCGTACCGATGAGCTGTTCAAAAAATATTCACTGGACGCATCACGGTGGATCTCGCGTGCAATCGCAACTTCGTCAAAATCCACCGGAAACGTACGGTCTTTGTTGTCGAACACGATTGTCACCTTGGCGCGGTTCTGTCGCTCGATCGATTTCGATCCGTTAAAGATGAGATCCTCGGTGCGCTTGCCACGCATGCTCTTGAGCGACTGTTCCCCGAGCACAAAGCGAAGCGCCTCGGCAACATTTGACTTCCCCGACCCATTCGGTCCTACAATAGCCGAGATAGACGCGCCAAACTCAAACACGCTCTTCCGAGCGAACGATTTAAACCCAGAAATTTCGAGACTCTTTACGCGCATTAGGTTTAGTTTACCCCGACACCAACTTTTTGCATAGTGTTTAATTGCATATCTATTATTTGAAGGTAACCAGTTTCCCTGCTGAATATAGGGCGTCAGCGATAAAACACGAGAAACACAACACAATAATGCAAAAGTAGGTGTGGGGGTTTAGCACAAAATAATACAGCCCGCACAAAGTTGCGCGGGCTGTCTAAATACTACAAAATGTGCAAAATCAACTAAAGGGCTGCGGCGATCTCATCAAGCGTCCGCATCTAAGTCTCTTCTGTTTTTTAGATGTACTTCATTAGAAGGCCCTGCACTGGTAACCATATTCGTTCCCCTTTCAATGTTCTCATTGAAGTACGCCCTCCGATAGGGAATATCTTCAGGTTGAGCAAGTCAACCCTAGCCATCAGATTATCCGAAAAAACCAGCGAAAGCAAGGCGGGGGCGACACCTTCGGTGTCGCCCCCGTTACTTTCCACTTTGCTTGTCACTTTCGACTTTCAACTTTCGACTTACTGGCCCCGACTACCTTTTTACCTTTCCTTTTTGCTCCAAGAGAACAACTCTGCTTGCGAGATCGTGCAATTCATATTTCAATGTAAATTTGTCCCCCATCGATAAAACATCCCGTCGTGTAGAAGCGAGATTTTCTTTTACCTCAGCAATATCCTTCTCAGTTTCATTAAACCTCATGTTGACTTCTTTCTTAAACTCTCCAAGCTTATTATGCACACCATCAAACCCCTTAGCGACCATAATTGCCAAATCATCTATTGTCATCCTCTTGTTTGTTGCCTTTTTCATAGCATAAGTATATCAAAAACAAAAAACTGCACAATCAACTTCAACCCCGAGTCCACTTTTGACCTTTGACTTTATGGACTTTACAACTATTTTTGCCACCCCTTCTCCTTGAGCCCCTCCGCCGCGGCAACTTGCTCGGCTTCTTGCTTGGACCTGCCGGAACCTTCGGCAACAAATGTATCGCCGAGGTACACCCCCACGGTAAACTGCTTGTCATGGTCGGGGCCAAACTCTTTTATAATGCGGTACGATGGCGTGATACTCACCTTCTCCTGCGCTTGCTCCTGAAAGAAACTTTTTGCATCACGCCAGAGCTTTTTCTTTACAATCTCTTCTGTCTTTTGCAAAAGATATTGTTTCAAAAATGAATCCGCCGCCGCATATCCTTGGTCCAAATAAATCGCACCGACGAGCGCCTCGAACGCATTCGCGAGGATAATTTGCCGCGCTTTCGTGCCCTTGTCTTTTGCCTCGCCTTTGGAAAGGAGGAGGTAATGCTCGATACCGAGTTCAATACCGAGTTCGCCGAGCGTCACCGCATTCACGAGCGCCGCACGATAGCTCGTAAGGTCGCCCTCCGATGACCGCGGATATTTCTTGTATAAAAAATCAGTTACCGAAAGTTCCACCACCGCATCGCCCAAAAATTCCATCCGCTCATTGTGGTCGAGTCCGCGCTCGCGAGTTTCGTTGATATACGAGCGATGTGTAAACGCCTCGCGAAGCACCGCGCGGTCACGAAAATGCACACCGATATGCTCCTCGAATGGAGTAAATTTGTCTTCTTTCATAAGTTTCTAAATTAGAGTCTGTGCAAAAACACGAGGGTAAATTTTTAATTTTGTAATTAAAAATTATTTACCAAGTAATATTCCTACCGCCTTTGTGATTACAGGAATCATATCGTCATATAAATTGAGACTAACGATATCCGCGAGTTTCCACCACCGCG
This sequence comes from Parcubacteria group bacterium GW2011_GWA1_47_8, assembly GCA_000996605.1. Lineage (GTDB taxonomy): Bacteria > Patescibacteriota > Minisyncoccia > Phycocordibacterales > UBA1550 > UBA1550. Next base: position 4,031 of record LCOP01000024.1, on the reverse strand, counting down.
CATCGTCGAGTCCGCCGGTCTTCTCTACCGTAATATTTTGAAACGGCGCCTCGGCGAGATAATAGCTCACATGCTTGCGGATCTTACCCTTCTCGGGGTGCGATGCCGTATACTCATTTTCTCCCAAAATTTCTCCGACAACAACCGGCAACCCAAGCTCTTCATTCACCACGCGGACAATTGCCGTTTGATCATCCTCGCCTTCCGCAAAATGCCCCTTGGAAAGCGTCCAGTGACCGAAAATATCATGCACGAGTGCGAGATATATTTCCTCGCCGTTTTTCGCATATACCACCGAACCACCCAGCTTCTCAAGCGGAAGCGTCTTAGGATCGATGGGTGTACCCACTTTTTTCTTTTTACTGACTTCGTCTTTGCCCGGCTCCCCTAGCTCTTTATATACAGCACCAAGCACCCCGTTTACAAATTTACCGCTCGTCTCGCCACCAAAGGTTTTCGCAAGCTCGATTGCTTCATTAATCGCAACCTTCGCTGGTACTTGCGCGCGATCCTCAAAAAGAAGCTCAAAAAGCCCGAGACGAAGAATATTTCTATCCACGATAGCAATCTTGTCTATTGGCCAATCAGGCGCGGCTTTTTCGATAATAACGTCGAGTTCCTTCTGTTTACCAAGAACACCCAACAGGAGTTTCCGCATAAAAGAAAGGTCTTGGATTCCGGGCGCGAATTCTTCCGCCAGACGGGTGAGTGTTTTTTCCAAATCAAGCTCCGTGAGATTCCCTCCGCGGAAATCCCACTCATACAGTGACTGCATTACGATACTTCTTGAAAGGTGCCTATTCGCCATAAGATTATGAACTTACAACTAACAACAAACAACTTACTACATACAACTTACAACCATGATTCAAACGCCTTTGCGTTCTAATTTCTGTTGTCAGTTGTTTGTTGTTGGTTGTTGGTTATGCCATGTCAGTTGTCCGCGAAGCGGTGTCAGTTGTCAAATGTTCTTCAAAACTATTTTGCCGTCTCTTTTTTCTTTGTTACTTTTTTCTCGCTTCGAGCAATGGTTTTCGCCAAACTCAAAACCGCTTTGCCGCGATACGTGCCGCAATTCGTGCACGCCTGATGGCGTACATGGTACGCCTGACACTTCACGCACTTTGAAAGACGCGTGCCCTTGAGCGCGTGGTGTGAACGGCGGTTTGCGGTATGTGCCCGCGTATGTCGCATTCGTACTACCATAGTTTTATTAATATACCAAAACGCCCATAAAAAATCAAGAGGCGACCATTGACCACCTCCCCTGCGGGCAAATTTAAAGGGCGGGATAAGTTCCGCCCTTTAATAGAGTATTCAATGCCGTATCTCGTGCAAAAGATCTCAATGCTCGAACTGAGCCAAAAATGCTTTCAAAGGATCTGTTGTTTCTAGGGTAAATTCCCCCATTTTCGTTTTAATCACTTTCTTGATACCTAAACCCAAAAAACTTCGGAGCTCACAGCTTCTCACTCTTCCCATCTCACAAGGGCATGCGTCCCCTGTCTTTGAAATTACAACAAGTGACACCCTGTATGAAGTTTGGGTCTCGGCGGTAAGTACGATTGACCCGCCGGTAACAAGCTTGAGCGTCACAGAATGATATTTCTTCATTTCTGGTAGAACCGGTTTACCATTATGATGATTTGTCCTATTTTTCCTTGAAGCAAACATGTTAGCTTCCTTCCTCTGTTTGTGAATCAATGTTCAATGTACTATCCTTCACATACTTAATTACCCCCACAATATGTGATAAATGTAAAGTATATACCGAACGTTTTTTTATGCAAGTGCCCCCAAATCCACTATGTACGTATCTTGCCCATAATATATTATACGTACATAACTTAGATTTTTATGTTCTTTAAAAAACTCTTCCGATGATGCGGGATAATGCCGTGTTTTTTGATCGCGGCATAATGCGCGTGGGTGCCGTAGCCTTTGTGTTTTTCGAATCCGTACGCGGGGAATTTTTTGGAAAGCTTCACCATTCGCGCATCACGCGTTACTTTTGCCACAATAGACGCCAGCGCAATCGCAAGTTCTTTCTCATCACCTTTGATGATTGTCTTTTGGTGTTCATACTGTGCCGGAGCACGAAGCCCCCCGTCAAGCAGAACGCGCCGTTGGCGCAAGTCAAAAGTGGAAAGTCTCAAGTTAAAAGCGGGTACGGGATCAACTTTTTTGAGTGCACGAGTAATAGCTATTTGTATCGCATGAGAGAGTCCCTTTTTATCTATCACACTCGCGGAAACAAAGGCCACAGCGTGCTCAAGCCACCCCTCACTCTGCGCTTTCTCTATTTTCAAAAACCACGCCTCCCGTGCTCTAGGTGAAAGTTTTTTTGAATCCTTGAACCCATGCCCCCATTTTGTTTTTACTTTTAGACTTTTGACTTTTAACTTTACGACTCCTATTGCCACCGGCCCCGCAAGCGGCCCCCGCCCCACCTCGTCAACGCCGATGATGTATTTATATTTATTTCGTCTCTTCATCCCTTTTGTTACCAAACCTCCTTATGTCAGATTCCACGAGAGTCCTCTGTGTATCCGTGCGAGAAATCATCGAAAGTAAGGGTGTCGTGTTATTCTTCTCGCTCCTCTTGTCGGCAATAGAAAAACCAACATATTCCACCTTCTTTTTCATACGATGCCGTACCCAATCTATTGCAGGTACAAGGTCGGAATCAGAGCTCACCACAATTGCCGTATCGTACTTGTTATCAATCGCACCCACGATAAGATCGGTCGCCAATTTTACATCAATCCCCTTCTCGCGAAGTCGTTCAAAGGTTATTTTTGTGATCCCCAGTTTCTTCAATTTTTCATAGTCAACAACTCGACTGTCGACAGGGATTTCTTCTATGCGTGTCTTGAGTTTGCTCGTTTTTATCTCCCATTGTGTCTTTTTAAGAACAGCGAAAAAGGAAGTCTGTCGCGACATTGCCTCCTTTGAACGCGGGTCTCCTTCTTTTTCCCTTACCGTGCCAACATAAAAACGCTTTCCCATTTCTGAAATAACTCTATTGCCAGAGAGAAACGTAGCAAATTCTTCAAAATTAAAATCGAGCTCCTGAAGCTCCAGCTTTTTAAGAACGAGATGATAAAAATTTCCACCATCTATAAAAATACAAACCCTATTTTTCATCACTAAAGTATACACCCAAAACGAAAACCTGCACACTCCCTTTCAGGAGGCGCAGGTGACTTTCACTTTCAAGTATAGCAAAGGTCTGCTATATGTCAAGCAAAACTTTTGGCTCACGCATTACACCACACAAATTCTGAAATAATTGTGGCTGTCCCTATTATTTCTTGCACGAGTAATTCACTTGGTTGTCTCACGTCTAAGTAGTAGTTCCATCAATCATCCTTGTTTTGCCCCTCGCCAAATATATAGATACCAATATATCGGCATACTGATTATGTTCCCTAGAAATAAAACTACCGCCCAAAGCGCCTTCTTGTCTTGACTGACTCGATGGTTCTTAAAAACATTTTTAATATAGATATAGAGTAGAATACCTATCAAAATCATAGTGAATAAATGTAACGAGAAAATAAGAAAGAACCAAGTGGGTGGCTCTTTTAATTGATTACCAGAAGAAACAAAAGAAATTTGAGAAAAAACAAACAAAAAAGAAAGTACCATGTAGAGAATAGGCCATACCGTTGCTATTCCGAGAATAACTTTTTTTGATTTTGACATTTTTCTTGATTTAAAAATTAATACCAATAATTAGCAGTATGCCCCCCCCCCGAAACATTTAGCAAGCTACAGGTTGTGAATAACTCTTAAAAACAGGGGGCACGACTTCGTCGCGGCCCCTGTTTTTAAACCATCCGCTAAACCTGCTATACCCCCACACCTACTTTTAACATGGATCATTACCTTTATATACAAAGTAAGCGAAGATATGGTAATTCAAAAAACAGTATATTCCAATCCTCTAATGTCCCCTGAAACTACTTTTCAGTAATGATGGATTTTTGGATAATTTTTCCTAATTTTGCCTTCGCTTTTTTCATTTC